>JAHFPR010000148.1 GCA_023269645.1 Alphaproteobacteria bacterium
GAGCAGTTCGGTAAGTATAAAGGGATCAAGGCCGGCGGAAATGGCTCTATTGACCACCTTTTTGAGGTTTATGCCCCGTGGGTATCGAACAAATGCGCCGCGCCCGTGCTCTCGGATCGCCCCGGCAGCCGTGGCAAGCCGCACCCGAAACCAGGTATGACGGTGGGAGAAATACGGGGAGAGCATCCGGAACTGCTCAATCAGCGTGCTATCGGGGCGGATCGCCTTTCCGTCCACAGCGGCACGGGGGTTATCGGTTATCTCGGCCAGGATGCGGCGTTCAAGGCGATTGCGGAGAACGGCGAGGCGCAGGAGCAGTTCGGCGAGGATAACCTGCGGCACACGCTGAAATGGAATCCTGAATTCCGCAAGAAATACGTGGACGCGATGGCGGAAGGGCTGTCTATGACGGACTTCAAGCACGCCTGGCGGATGGGTGGTAATGAGCGACCGGATACCGCTGAGATCCAGAAACTCGCGGAGAGATTTGACATTGATTCTACAGAAAATTCCCGCGAGGTCACGCTTGCGCATCTGGAAGTGACGGCGTTTTCCATATCAGAATTTATTTACGAAGCACATACCGGAAAAACGGCGGAACAGTTTAAGGAAGAGACAGGAAGGGATTTTGCCATCCAGGATGCACTCGTGGAAATCAGCCCGATAACAGCACGCACCCTGCAGCGCAAGGCACTGGAAGGTGCTTTCGCGCGCGCGGTGGAGGAACGGCTGAATGTGGAGTTCAACAAAGATCCGAATATCGAATTGACGCAGGAATTACTGGAGCTGACGCAGTATGTCTATGCGGCAGCGGATGGGCGCGGGCAGATTGATGCCATCAGCCGGAACTGGATGAAGACTGCAGGCCTCGAAGACCCGGACGTGGTCAAGACTGCCGAATTTCCAGAGATGCTTGAAGGGTATCTCAAGGCTCCGGCTCCCACGAACGGTGTAAAACGGAATGCTGTCACTGTGCGTTCCCGCTGATGGTAAAAACGCTTTGAAAATACGTTCCATCCGGGTAAGGTAATCCCTGTAGTCCATTCAGGGAGAGAACGATGCCGGAATCCCAGACACTCCGCGAGCAGGAAGATGCCACGCTCATCTTCGCACCGCAGCCCGCCCGCAAGCCGCATATCACGAAAGCGGATTACGCGCGCCTTTATGCGGAATCCATCAACAATCCGGATAAGTTCTGGGCGGCGCAGGCGCAGCGGCTCGATTGGCTGAAGGAATGGCGCACGGTAAAGGAAACCAGTTTCACCGGAGATGTTTCCATCCGCTGGTTCGCGGGCGGAAAGCTGAACGTGGCTGCCAATTGTATTGACCGCCATCTGGAAAAACGCGGCGATCAGGCGGCCATCATCTGGGAGGGCGATAACCCGGCGGAATCGAAGCATATCACCTATAAGGAACTCCACCGCGAGGTCTGCCGCTTCGCCAATGTGCTGAAAGGGCAGGGTGTAAAGAAGGGGGATGTGGTGACGATTTATATGCCCATGATTCCGGAAGCCGCTTACGCCATGCTTGCCTGTGCGCGTATCGGCGCGGTGCATTCCGTGGTGTTCGGAGGGTTCTCCCCGGAGGCACTGAAAGGCCGCATTGAGGATTGCCATAGCCGTGTGATTATTACTGCGGATGAGGGTGTGCGCGGGGGGAAAACCATTCCGCTGAAAGCCAATGTGGACGGGGCATTTAACCCTCTCCCGCGTGCGGGAGAGGGCAGGGTGAGGGCAGCCACGGAATCCGATGCAAGTGCCCTCACCCCAACCCTCTCCCGCACACGGGAGAGGGAGGTCACTGTCATCGTCATCCGCCGCACCGGCAATCCCATCGCCTGGAATCCCGCGCGCGATGTCTGGTATCACGAGGCCGCGCAGGGCATATCCGAAACCTGCGAGCCGGAGCCGATGGGTGCTGAAGACCCGCTGTTCATTCTTTACACGTCCGGTTCCACGGGCAAGCCGAAAGGCATCAAGCACACCACGGCGGGCTATTTGCTTTTCGCGGCACTCTCGCATGAAACCGTGTTCGATTATCAGGAGGGTGATATTTACTGGTGCACGGCGGATGTCGGCTGGGTGACGGGGCACAGCTATAGTGTGTATGGCCCCCTGGCCAATGGCGCGACCACGCTGATGTTCGAGGGTGTGCCGAGTTATCCGGATGCGAGCCGTTTCTGGCAGGTGATTGACAAGCACAAGGTGACACAATTTTATACCGCGCCCACGGCGATCCGCGCGCTGCGGGCGCAAGGTGATGCGTTCGTGACGCAAACCAGCCGCAGATCCCTGCGTGTGCTCGGCTCCGTCGGCGAGCCTATCAATCCGGAGGCGTGGCTGTGGTATCACCGAGTGGTGGGTGATTCCCGCTGCCCCATCGTGGATACCTGGTGGCAGACTGAAACCGGCGGATTCCTCATTACGCCATTCCCATATGCGACTGACCTCAAACCAGGTTCCGCCACATTACCCTTTTTTGGTGTAAAACCCGTGATCGTGGATGCAAATAATGTGGAGCTGGAAGGCGAGTGCGAGGGCAATCTCTGCATCAACGATAGCTGGCCGGGGCAGGCGTGCAGCATCCACGGCGATCATGCGCGTTTTATCGAAACCTATTTCAAGCCGTTCCCCGGCAGGTATTTTAGTGGAGATGGCTGTCGCCGCGATAAAGATGGCTATTACTGGATCACCGGTCGCTCGGATGATGTAATCAAGGTTTCCGGCCACCGCATTGGCACGGCGGAGATAGAATCCGCATTGGTGGCGCATGAGCGCGTGACGGAAGCGGCGGTGGTGGGCTATCCGCACCCCATCAAGGGGCAGGGGATTTACGTGTTTGTTCAGTGTCATTCTGAGCAAAGCGAAGGATCTCATGCGGCGGGAGATCCTTCGGCTTTGCCTCAGGATGGCACTGTGCTCCGCAAGGAACTGATTGCCTGGGTGCGGAAGGAAATCAGCGCGATTGCTACTCCGGATTTGCTGCAGTTCGTGCCGGGATTGCCGAAAACCCGCTCCGGAAAAATCATGCGGCGTATCTTAAGGAAAATAGCGGAGAACGAGTTTGGCAATCTTGGCGATATTTCCACACTCCTCAACCCGGACGTGGTGGAAAAGATTATTGCGGGAAGGCTGAATCGGTAAGAGTATCATGTTGAGCGCAGCGAAACATCCCATGCGGCGGGATGTCCTTCGGCTACGCCTCAGGATGACAGGAAACTATCGCCCCCGCCTATCCGGGTCGTTGGAGGCGATGTGGAGATGCTCCAGCGGCAGGCGCGGAATGTCGGAGGTTTCCAGGGTGGCATCGCGGAAGCGGAGGGTTTTTACCTCAGGATCGAGATTGTGAATGTCCCCGGTCGCTTGATGCCGCACCGTCACGCCCAGATCGTTCCCCTGCTTATCCACATACGCCCTGATGGTATAATCTTCCTTTGAACCCTTGAAAACGGAGGTTTCCCTATCCACGGAAACTACATCATCCTGCGGCGGCGGGGTATCGGAGTGAAGCGGCTGCTGTGTCGCGCCTGCTACAAAAGTCGCGGCGGCCAGCATACCCACGGCTATCAGATTGGGGGAAGGAGAGTTATCGTCGCGCATGGATTTTTCCTGATTATGCCCTTCAATGTAACATAAAAATGTTAATAAATCGTTAGCGGGAAGGACTATAAAAACAGAAAACCTCGGCTGAAAGAACATTTTTACCTTTTGGAGGTAAGAAAGTCTTTCAACCGAGGTTTCTGTGCGCCGTTGGTTTTACGGTGCGTAGGTTATTGCGGAGGGCACAGTGCTGGAGCCAGTTTCTTCTGCGTTCGTTCAACCCATGCCCTGTTGTTTCTACGTATCCTTGCATAAATGAACGCAAAGAGACCGACATAGATAGGCACGTGGAGAAAGAACATAGCGAGTGCAGTGCCTATGTAGTAGCCGTCAGCACCTTTGAGGAAGCCGAAAACTGCTACTGATTCACACGTGCGCCAAACCATGCGTAATGCGAGCCAGAACAGGTAGAGTAGTCCGCAGCATACCAGAAAACCGAAGGATGCTACTGAACCCCATAACCAATCCAACTCGTGAATCAAACTTGCAGAAACCAGGAAAAATATGATTCCCCAGATTGCCAATTTTCTCAATTCAATACCCAACCTTTCTTTGAGGGGTACAATCCACTGCATCAGCACGTTAGAAGTGGATAATAGGAGGTGGAAACGCCGTGCGCGTTTGAAGTTATAAAAACAAGTTAATGCGTTGAGTGTAGCATATTTATCCATATTTGTCAAAATATAGATTATTAACGGGTTTTCAGTGCGGCGCGGGTGCTGATTCCGCCCCATCCGTTCTTGCTTCACGCGCCAAACCCCTGTATGCTGCCCCCGCGCGGGATAACCCGGTGAAAACTCTCAGGGAATCGAGATGGCGGATAAAAAGAAAATCATGATCGTGGAGGATAACGAGCTGAACCTCAAGCTGTTTAAGGATCTCCTCGACGCGCACGAATACGAAACCGTGCAGACAGGGGATGGCAGGCAGGCGCGCCCGCTGGCGGAAAAGGAAAAGCCCGACCTCATCATCATGGATATTCAGCTCCCCTATATTTCAGGGCTGGATATTATCAAGGATTTCAAGGCGGATAAGGTGCTGCGCGAGATACCCATCGTGGCGGTGACGGCGTTCGCCATGCGGGAGGACGCGGAGCGCATTCTCGCCGCCGGCTGCGAGGATTACCTCGCCAAGCCTATCTCGATTGATGAGTTTGTCCGGACGATTCATAAATATTTGTAAAGGGCGTGACTCGTTAATCGTTATTCGTTAATGGGCTAATAACGATTAACGAGTAACGATTAACGGAAAAAGAAATGACTGGTAAAGTGCTTGTCGTAGACGACGTTCCGGCGAACGTCAAATTGCTGGAGGCGAAGCTCGCTTCTGAATACTACACCGTGTTCCCCACCAACAGCGGCAGGGAATGCCTGGCGAAGGTGCATGACATCCGTCCGGACATCATCCTGCTCGATGTAATGATGCCGGAAATGGACGGGTTTGAGGTCTGCCGCCGCCTGAAAGCCGACCCGCTTACCGCGCATATCCCCGTGGTGATGGTGACCGCGCTGAGCGAGGTGGCGGATCGTGTGCAGGGGCTGGCCGCCGGGGCTTCGGATTTCGTCACCAAGCCCATTGATGAAGTGCATCTGTTCGCGCGTGTCAAATCGCTCATCCGCCTGAAAATGATGCTGGATGAACTGCGCCTGCGCGATAAAACCGGCGAGGAATTCGGGCTGGAAACCAGCAAGGCACTGGCGGCGGATGCGCTGGTTTCCGGGAAAATTCTGGTGATTGATGATGACATCGTGCAGGCGAAGAAAATCAAGGAATCGCT
>JAHFPR010000149.1 GCA_023269645.1 Alphaproteobacteria bacterium
AAGGAGTTGTGGTGAAAAAAATATCCTACGTTAGTGCCGCTAACGACCCATCCTCCTCGCAGGAAAAACTGCAGGAGTTTCAGCCGTCTGCGTCCGGTTCTTCATCGGAAGCGCGTCCGTCAGAAGTGCGGGCAGCAGAACAGGCGATGGACGTTACTGCGCTTATGGAGATGCTGGATAAGAACCGCGGGCAGCAGCGTCCTGCGCGGCTGACTCCTTTTGATCTGGGCGACGGTATGCTGCCGGAGGCATCGCTCGGCGGCAGCACTCTTGGCAAAACTACCAACGGCAACGGTGCATATGCTGCCCATATTGAGGGTGTGGATGGCAATAATTCCGGTGCATCCCCGTCGTCTGTAAAAAAATCTGCCGGGCGCAAGGCCAAAGCTCCAAAATCTGACGATACGAAAGCTGAAAGTACGGAAGCTGTGCCCACAGATAATCCTCCCAAGAAAAAAGTCGTAGCGCGTGGGGCGGGTTCTTCCTCCAAAAAGAAGGCGCAGGCTGCGAAATCCGCTGCAGCTTCCGTTAAAACGACGTTGCCGGAAGATGCGGAATCCCCCGCGCCGCGCACCACTAAACGCTCCAAACCCACCGCCTGCGAATCGGAAGAAACCGCCGCGTTCGTTCCCGAAGAAAAAGCTGATGCTCCGGTAACATCGGGCGCATTGGGCGACCTGTTCGCTGAGCTTCCTGCCGCTTCGGCAGAAAAATCCGGTGAAGATTCTTTTCCCGGAGAACGCCTGGAATTCCTGCGGTTCCGCAGCAAGGCATCCCGCCGCCAGAAAATGACCGCCAATCTGGGTATGAAATCTTCCGATTCCGTCCTGGATCAGGGCGCATTATCTGCGGAATACGTGACGCTCGGCGCAACCATTGTAGTAGCGGTGCTCGCGGTAATCACGCTGCTTTATTTCGTGATGGACAGCCGTCGGGAAACTGCGACCCCGCCGCTCGCCAGCGTGAATCAGGTGGTGGTGATGGACGGGCAGAACACCCCGCCGGAACAGGATAAGGCTTCGGGAGTACCGAATGCTGACAATGCTGATGTTACCACTTCCAAAGTGACCCTTCCCGGCACGGCCAAAGGGCATGAGCGTAGTGCCACGCTGCATATTGTGAAACCGCGCGACAAGAAAGTGCACGTGCCCGCGAAGAAGCCGGCAAAAGCATCTTCCAGGGCGGCTTCAGCTAAATCCGCGCCGCCGACGGAGCAGGTTAAGCCCGCGTCGGCTGCGCAGACACCACCCTCGAAAGAAGCTATGGAGAAGGATCTTTTGAATATCATCAGCAGGTAGCCGTTGGGAAGGCGGCTGCCCGCTAAATTTAAGCATTATATAATCTATCGCAAACCAAGGGAGAGAGTGTATGCGTGGAATAACAGGACGTTACAGGTATTTAACGCGGACAGCATTCCTGCTGCTCGGCCTTGTGTTGGCGATGGGAGCATCGGCAATGGGAACCCCCGTGCGCGCGGAAGAAGGCGGGAAGCTTGGAGTGCCGGATCTGCCGGTCACGCCTGCCGCCTATTCCTCCACACCGAAGGCCGCCGCCGCGAAAGCCGCGCCCGCCGCTCCTGCCACACAGACGGCTTCGACGGCATCTTCGCTCGGCAGCACTTCATCCTCCAGCATCGTTGCATCCAACGCTCCGGTAGTGGTAGCCACTACGGAATCCGCTGCCCCGGCAGAGGAAGCCCCGGCAGGTGACGAGGTAGCCCCGACAGCAAAACCGGCGAAAGCGGCCAGCGTTATTCCGGCATCCCTGCCTGCTGCGAACGCCCCCGCCGCGCACACGCTGGGAATTTCCACGGGATCGCGCACCGGAACGTATTACAATTTCGGTAACGACATCAAGGACGTGCTCAAAAAATCCGGGCTTACCATTGATGTGAAGGAATCCGCCGGTTCGATTGAGAACATCAACCGCCTGGGTGCGCGGGATGGCGTGACGTTCGGTATCGTGCAGTCGGATGTGCTCGGCTTCCTGCTGCGTTCCAAGGAAGGCGAAGCGCACAAAATCGCTGAGGATTTGCGCATGATCTTCCCGTTCTATAACGAGGAAGTACACGTCATTGCGAACAAATCCATCCGCAACTTCAGCGAACTGAACGGAAAATCCGTGGTGGTGGGGCCGAAGGGCAGCGGAAGCTGGCTCACCTCGGTGAACCTGCTCAACATTTCCCAGATTCAGCCCGCCAAAATGTTGCGTATGACCCCGGAAGAGGGCATGGTGGCGGTGCTTTCCGGCAAGGCGGATGCGATGATCTATGTCGGCGGCAAGCCGGTGAAGCTGTTCCAGAATCTGGATTCGCTCTCCAATGCCTCCAACTATTCCACGATGCTGAAGAACATCCATCTGGTTCCGCTGAGCGATCCGGCACTGCTGAAGGAATACGGCGCAACCGTGATCACGCACCGCGATTACGATTTCGTGGATCAGGATGTGCCGACCCTGTCGGTGACCGCCGTGCTCGTTTCATATGGCGTGGATGACAGCGACTCGGCGCGCGGCAAGGAACGCTGCGAGGATGTGCGCAAATTCAGCAAGGCACTTGCCGATCAGGTGGGCACACTCCAGCGCACCGGCCATCCGAAATGGCAGGAGGTGAACCTGCAGGCGGAAGTCGGCTTCTGGAAGCGCGATAAGTGCTCCATATCCGGTGCTACGGCGAGCGTCCTGGAAAACGAATTGCTGGATACGGTGCGCGCCCCGCGTGATGCCGTTCCGGCAGCAGGAAGGTAACCAACCATGAAAAAACTGGCCATGCGCAAGCTGATTGTACATAAGAAGGATATTCCGAACCTGCTGACCGTGGGGCGGGTGGTGGTGATTCCGCTGTTCGTGGCCGCGTTTTACCTGCCCGCCCCGGTGAATCATTGCGTAGCAGCATCACTGTTTGCCCTGGCTGCCATCACCGATTTTTTTGATGGTTTTTTTGCCCGAAAATGGCAGGTGACTTCGCGCCTCGGCCAGATGCTCGACCCGATTGCGGATAAGCTGCTGGTGGCGGCGGCACTGCTGATGCTTGCGGCGCAGGGTGTTGCACCCATCATCCCCGCGCTGGTCATCCTGCTGCGGGAGCTGTTCGTTTCCGGCCTGCGTGAATACATGGCGAAATTCAATGTGACCGTGCAGGTGACGCGGCTGGCCAAGCTGAAAACCACCGTGCAGATGGTTGCTATTTTTATCCTGCTCCTCAATCCCGGTGTGTCCTCGATATTCGCGGGCGCGTTGCTGCTGTGGGCTGCCGCGGCACTCACGGCCTTCACTGGCTGGCAATATTTCAGGGCGTGCTGGCCGGAATTGCGGAAATAATACTATGTCATCCTGAGCGAAGCGAAGGATCCCCCCGCTGTATGAGATCCTTCGCTTCGCTCAGGATGACAAGGCATACACCCGCACCCTGTCCGTGCCCAATCGCCGCTCGCTCTCCAGCCGGAAATGCGGCAGGAATTTCGGCAGTGCCGCGCCCATATCCGGCGCGTGTGCATCGCCCCGCACCTCCGGGGCTTCGATCAGCACCAGCCGATCTACCAGCCCCGCCTCCAGCAGCACGAGGGCGATTTCCGCGCCGCCTTCCGCCAGTATGCGGTTGATACCAGCCCCCGCAATGCGGCGCAGGCTGGTGAGAATATCCGGAGCATCAAGCACTGTACAGGGTTGGCAGCGCGCGTGTTCAGGCGTGCGGTGGCGGCGATCCAGCACAAAGCGGCGCGGGGAACCATGCGCCATTCCGGCCAAGCGGCAGGTGAGTTCCGGATCATCGGCGAATACGGTTCCTGAACCCACCAGAATCGCCTCATGCCGATAGCGGAGCAGGTGGGCATATGTGCGCGCTTCGGGGGAGGTGAAGATGTAATTTTGTTCGCTCCCTTCCCGGCTTGACTGCCGGGAAGATGAGCCTAAGCCGCTACGCGGCACTAAAGAGGCTCGGCTTTCTAGCCTCGCGGCGTATTTCCTGAACTCTGAACTCTGAACTCCGAACTCCGGCGAGAGCCTTCCATCCCCCGTGAGTGCCAGCTTCAGCGTCACCAGCGGCCTGCCTTCGCGGATACGCAGGAAAAATCCGGCATTCACCTCCGCCGCTTCCGCGCGGCATACATTCTCCGTCACCGTTATGCCCGCGCCCTCAAGTGCCGCGATGCCTTTGCCGGAAACGCGCGGGTCGGGGTCGCGCACGGCGATTACTGCTTCCGCGATGCCTGCCCGGATCAGTGCATTCGTGCAGGGCGGCGTTTTTCCGTGATGGCAGCAGGGTTCTAGCGTAACGTAGGCGGTGGCTCCCCGCGCCGCCGCGCCCGCCTGTTCCAGCGCGAGGGTTTCCGCATGGGGACGCCCGCCCGCCGCCGTCCACCCGCGCCCGACGATTGCGCCATCCTTCACGATCACGCACCCCACGGAAGGGTTCGGCGCGGTCAGCCCCAGGTTCCGGCGGGCGAGGCGCAGCGCGTGGAGTATGTAAGCGGTGTGCGGCACAGATAACCCCAAAGCGGGCTAGCAAGCCCGCCTCCTTTAGTCGCGCAGAGCGCGTTAGGCTCATCGTGTTGGCAAGCAGGCCAACACGGGAGCAAAATAAATGCTACTTCTCGATCTTCTCCATGAACTCCTCGAAATCCCTGGCTTCGCGGAAATCCTTATACACGGAGGCGAAGCGGATATACGCCACTTTATCCAGCCTGGAGAGTTCCTCCATGATAAGCTCGCCGATATGCTCGACGGGGATTTCCGAATCGCCAGACATTTCCAGCGCGCGCACGATGCGGTTGGCGATGGTTTCGATCTGCTCGTTGGTGACGGGGCGTTTGCGGCAGGCGATCTGAATCGCGCGCACCACCTTGTCAAAATCGAAAGGCTTGCGCTCACCGTTGCGCTTGATGACGGTCAGCTCGCGGAGCTGTATCCGCTCGAAGGTGGTGAAGCGCGAGCCGCATTCCGTGCAGGCGCGGCGGCGGCGGATGACGCTCCCGTCCTCGGACGGACGCGAATCCTTCACCTGGGTATCCTCATGGCCGCAGAAGGGACATTTCATGCCGAGTGCTCAGAGTTGAGAGTTTAGAGTTTAGAGTTGAGTGACCCCGTTGCTGCATATTCCGTCATTCCCGCGAAAGCGGGAATGACGGTTACACCAGTGTTTCGTATAAATCCTTCCACTGCGGGTTCCTGCTTTCTATCAACTCAATTTTCCATTTCCGTTCCCATTTCTTTATCTGTTTTTCCCGCGTTATGGCGTATTCTGCGCGGTCGTGCACTTCATAATAGACCAGCATTTTTACGCCATAGCGTTGGGTAAATCCCTTGACGGTTCCTTCTTTATGATCCCATACCCGCTTCGGCAGATTCGAGG
>JAHFPR010000023.1:0-6984 GCA_023269645.1 Alphaproteobacteria bacterium
CTGCCCCGGCGTGAAATCGCTGATGGTATCGGGGTTCGCCGTGCTGCTGTCGGCGATCTCCCGGTAAAAGAACACATCCGCGCCAGTGCCGCCGGAAAGCGTATCGCCGCCCGCGCCGCCGAGCAGTGTGTCCGCGCCGCCGCCGCCGGAAAGCGTATCTGCCCCAGTGGTTCCCACAACAATATCCGGCGTATCTGTGCCGCTGGCGGAAAGCCCCGCGCCGCTATGGATCGTGATGTCCTCAATTTCATTCCTCGGCATCAGCGCGCCGGGGTTGGAGATTACCTGCGTGAAGCCGAGATCCAGTGCCAGATAATTAGCGATGCGATCCCCCACGGTTTCCAGTGCCTCGTAATCCACGTGCCATACGTCGGTTGAGTTTGTCACCGGGTTGGTTTCATACACCATCGGCAGGTCTTTATAGGAGGCGGCCAGATGTATATCCTGCCGCTCCAGCGACATGGCTTCCTGCATATTCTGCACACGCGCCACGGCATCCACATAGTTATCAATCTGCGGCTGGGTGTAGCCGAAATTATGCGCCGCGTCGGTCTGGAAACGCCCGGTCTGCACGATATAGAACTGCAGGTTCGGATCAACGTGCGCCTTGAGGTAATCAAACACCTGCAGCGTAACCTGCTTATATTGTAGCATCGTGGCATCCCGGACGGAGGTAACGGTGCTGTTGAAGATCACGCTTGCGTCACTTTCTCCCTGCATCCACACGATGGGGATAGGCGCGCCGGGGGTCAACTTGCCCGCCAGGATAGTGGAAAGCTGGTTGTTCAGCAGGCCTACCGCGCGGAGAAGTGCGTTGCCGGGTGTGTTGGTATCGGTGAACCACCAGTCGGCATCTTTATAGGTGGCACTATCGGTGGATTTTCCGAGCACCCGGCTGCCGCCAACAGCGACATCCGTAGTTTCATTGGTGGCGGGATCCCACACGCGGGAAAGGGTGCTCAAGCCCGTATAGCCCGCGAGCGTGTGTTCCAGGTGGCTGAGGCCGGATTCCTTATCCGTACTGTTCTGGCTCATATGCGAGCCATTGGATTGCCCCAGTACCGGCGCGAAGATGGTCGGGTTGGCAAGCGGCCTGGCATCCAGCAGAAAATCGTCGTTGCTTAAGCGTCCGCGCCAGTCGCCGTCCAGCGAGAAGCTGAAGGTGGAGGCGGAATAATCATCCTGCACGGTGGTGCGGTTGGTGGAGGAGCTGTAGAGTATCCGCAGTTCTCCCTCGGTAGAAAAATTGTTCACGATATTGAAATAGCCCATCCCGCGCACGTCTATTTTATCCACGCCGTCCTGGAAATCCGTGATGCGATCCTGCTTGTTGATGCTATCGCCTTTATCGGTGAACAGGAAAATATCCTGGCCGTCGCCTCCGGTCAGCGTATCTTTCCCTACGCCGCCGAACAGCGTATCGTTGCCCGCGCCGCCGGTGATTGCATCATCGCCCGTGCCGCCGGAGAGGTAATCGTCTTCCGAACCACCATCCAGCGAATCGAGGAAATCACCTTCCGTGCCGCCGTCAATGGAATCGTTGCCATCCCCGCCGGAGATGGTATCGCTATCCGCACCGCCGAGCAGCGTATCGTTGCCCGCGTCGCCGTAGAGTATATCCGTGCCCAGGCTGCCGCTGATGGAATCATTCCCACCGCCGCCGTGCAGCGTATCCGCCTCTGCAGAACCAGCGATGGTTTCCGCGCTCGATCCGCCAGGGCCGTTGTTGATGCCGGTCATCGTTTCCTCGCTTTCTGCAGGGAGAAGAAAAGTGAATTTTACCCGGAGATTGAATACGCTAAATCCACCGCAAAGTCAAGAGGAATATTAATGAAAGTTAATAACAAATCAGAACTGGAAATACAGGAAGGGCGAATGGCTTTGCGCGATGAGTTTGCAGAAGGAGAGGGCGAACAGCGCGATGACGATGATTTGTTCGCCCGCGCGCAGGCTGCCCGCCCAGGTTTTTCCGGCTTCGGGCGCGGATTTCGCGGCGAAATAGCGCGGGATGAGGAATATTGCCGCCAGCGCGATGCCCAGGAAGGAAAGATGCAGCGGTGTGATCTGCCAGGCGAGGGTATCCGAGAGTGCCGCGCCGTGCATCCCCAGCATTCCGCCATACATCCCGAATGCCGTGGAAAGATTCGGCGCGCGGAAAAGCACCCAGCCCATCATCACCAGCAGCAGCGTGAACGGCAGCGCGATGGCGGCGGGGTAGGGTGAGCCTTTTTTCTTCCCGCCGATCAGACGCTCCAGTGCCAGCCACGCGCCGTGCCAGCTTCCCCACAGCACGAATGTCCAGTTTGCCCCATGCCACAGCCCGCCGAGCATCATGGTGAGCAGCAGGTTGATGTAAGTGCGTACCTTACCTTTTTTGTTTCCACCCAATGGGATATATAGATAATCTCTCAGCCAGGTTGAAAGACTCATATGCCAGCGTCGCCAGAATTCCGTGATGCTGCGGCTGATATAGGGATGGTTGAAATTTTCAATGAAGCGGAAGCCCATCATCAGCCCCAGGCCGATTGCCATATGGCTGTAGCCGGAGAAATCGAAATAAAGCTGTATCGTGTAGGCCAGAATGCCGAGCCACGCATCGGCCATGCTGGGGTTGGGCTGGCTGAAGGCCATATCAGCCAGCGGTGCAACGGTATCCGCGATGAGTACTTTTTTGATGAAGCCGATCATGAAGCGCAACGCGCCCTCGTGGAAGGTGGAAAGCGTGTGCTCGCGGTGGTGGAACTGCTCCGCCACATCCTTATAACGGATGACCGGCCCGGCGATGAGCTGCGGGAACAGCGTGCTGAACGCGCAAAACTCAAGGAAGCTATCGGCCACCTTGGCATCCCTGCGGTAAATATCCACGAGGTAGCTGATGGATTGGAAGATGTGGAAGGAAATCCCTACGGGAAGGATGACTTTCAGGAAAATCATGGGTGTCATGCCTGCTTCTGTAAGCAGTGCGTTCATGGAATCCATGCCGAAGTTGAAATATTTGTAATAGCCCAGGGAAAGCAGATTCACCACCAGGCCGAAGACCAGCCATTTTTTCTCGCGCTTCCGGTCATCCGTGCGCACCATCTTGAGGGAGATGAGGTAGTTGATGAGCGTGATGGCATCAAGCAGTAGCATGAAATCAATGCGCCACCAGCAATAAAATACCTGGCTACCCAATAGGATAATCAATGATTTTCGCTTAAAAGGTACGATATAGTATACCGCCAGGAACAGCGGCAGGAACACCGTAAGGAAAATGAGGGAGGAGAATACCATGCTGCTTATTCCTTCACCGGAAACGCTACATCATAGTGCACCGGCAGGAACCGCTCCGGGATTTCCCAGATCACGAGCTTGAGCGGTTGCGCCGCGAAATCATGCCCGGCGAGGAACTTCGCCATCGGCTTCATCGGGCCTTCGCCGGGGTCGGCGAGGTTGAGGACATCCGCGTGGAGCGCGTATTTCAGCGCGCCCTCGAAATTCCACTTTTCCACCGCGCTATAGGATGTGCCGATCAGCGCGGCTTCAACATTTTCCTCGGCGAACAGCCCATCCCCATTAGGTGCATCACCCTGGGGCGCATCGGCATTCACCTCGAGCCGCGCAAGGGGTTCGCTTGCGGGGCCAACAAATGGACGCGCGAAGCCGGTAGGTACAAAATCCCCAAGATCGCCGAGGTAGTTTTCCGCTGCGATGCGGTTCAGCGTGTGGGATTTTTCCTTCAGCCCGGCGGGAGCCACGGCGCGCACCTGTTCAGCCACGGCCAGCGTGGCATCGGGCGACCAGTGGGTGTCGGTGCGCATGAAGGGCTGCTTGCCTTCCCGTTTCAGCGATTCCATCACGGAGAGTGCATCCACCGCTGTTATGCCTTCCGCGCGCAACGCTGCGAGAGTATTCTCATAGATCGGCTGCCGTTCCTTCGGCATCGGGTGATAGAGATGCTCCGGATAAAGCCGCGTTTTGGCGGGTATCAGAATGATCCGAAGCGCAACGCCGCGCGCTTTCAGGAAACGCTGTGCCGCCGCAATGTGCGCCATGTTTTCATGGTAGGCCGCTTCCGCCTTCGTGCCGGTGGGGGAAAATTCCTCGTCGGTGTAGAGCCAGCCGTCCCGTCCGATCACTGCGCCCTTGCTGCCGCTCCGGAACATTCCGTAGCCGATGCTGCCCCACGTGGCCATGATGAGGTCTTTCCCCGCCAGTGCTTTGGCGTAGGCCTTCTCCATAGCGGCGGAGGTTTTTCCGTTCATGAGGGTGGAAAAGCTGGTGGCGGGCGCAGCCGGATCAGGCTTTATGGCATTGAGGGTGAGCACGGTCGCGAGGACACACAGCAGCAGAAACAGTGCCATGAACCATCCGGCAAGCGGCGGTGTTCTTGCATCTTTCCCTGTCACCAGGTGACTCCCATCTTGTGGAGGGCGTTCCGCGCCATGACGTTCTTTTTCACGGCGGCCTGCTTGAGGTATCCAATGCCCTTCGCGCTGTCTTTCCCGATGCCGTCGCCATTGATATACAGCATACCGAGGTAATAGCCGGCACTGGTCAGGCCGAGATCGGAGGCTTTCTTCATCCATTCGATGGTTTCCGGGATGTTGCGCGGTATGCCGATGCCCTTATCGTAGAGCATACCGAGGTTATACATCGCCTCCGGATTGCCGGAAGCGGCGGCCTGCTTGATGAATTTGAAGCCTTCCGCCTCGTTTTTTTCCGTGCCGATGCCGGAAAGGTACGCGATGCCGACCTGATGAAACCCGTCCGGATTTCCGCCATCCGCCGCCTTGCGGAAGGCCTGGAAGGAGCGCGGGCTATCTACCATGCCTCCGTAAGCCCCGGCACACGCGAAGCCTACTTCAAGCCATGCGGCGGTAAGCCCGCCATTCGCCGCCTGCTGAAGCAGATCCAGCGACTGCTCGCGCGTGTATCCCGGATATGTGCCCCACATCGTGATTTGCCCCAGAAGCAGAGCGGCTTTCGGGCTTTTCATTTCCATGCCTTTCACGAGCCAGAACATGAAATCCTTTTCGCTTTTTTCTACGCCGAGGCCATCCCGGTAAACGGTGGCAAGCTGCACGGCGGCATCGCCGCTGCCTGATGCGATCTGGGATTTGAGCATTCCCGTGGCGAAGGCGATGAGTTTTTTGGCACTTTCGGGCTGCGGCGGAGCGGCCTTGCCGCTCTGGTAGAGCGCGGCCAGTGCCAGCGAGGATTCCGGCAATCCTTCCTGCGCGGCCAGCTTGTACCAATAGGCGATTTTGCTGTAATCCGCCGAGCCGTCCTTCACCTCGTCCATTATCGCTTCCTGTGCCCGCGCGTAGGCATAGAGTTCGGAAGGCCGATTGGTTCCCGGAAAACTGGCCGGACCGGTTTGATGGGGTTGCGGTGGCAGAACTTCGTCTTCCTGTGTTTCCAGATTTTGATCCGGAGCTTCGGGGATGGGTTCGGAAATGGATGTTTTTGGCTTCTTCTGCCTGGGCGAAAGCGGCGTGGAAGCATCCGGCTGCGTGGGCGTGGCGGAACCGCCCGCTGCCGGGATGGTGGCGTTATGTTTGGCGGGATGATTCCTGGTTTTATCCGGCACTTTATCGGTAGCCACGGCATTTGCCACCATTCCCGCAATCAGGAATGAGGCTGTCAGCATGAAAATCGCCAGGTAACGTGTGCTGCGCATATCAGTGGCTCCTGGTGACTATTTTGCCGCTGCAGGCACTGCTGGCCTTGACGCGCGCCTCTATCTCGTCCTGCCCGTCGCCCTTGATGAAGCCCGCTTTCCGGAAGCTGCATTCCTGGGGGATCAGTGTGCCGTCCAGGCAGTTTTCGGTGATGAGCGCGCCCTCGCGGGACTGGTCGAACTGAGAGAGGATAAAGGGATTCTTCAGGAACCATTTGCCATAGAAAATCTTGGGAGCCTGGTTGGGGAAGCTGTTGGCATTCATATAGAGCGCGTCGAATTCCTCCACGGAAACGCCCATTTTGTTCTTTTCGATATGGTTGCCCACCAGTGTCATGGCGGCCACGCTGTAATAGGGGTCAATGGTATAATTTCTGCCCACTTGCGCGGCACTTTCTTCCAGAATGGCGGTGTAGCCGTAAATCCCGGCGCGTTGATTATTCTCGATGGTGTTGAAGAACACCCCGTTATCCAGGCTGTTGCGTACACGCAGCCCCACCCAGCCGTTGGCCGCGAGGTAATTGCTGGCGATGAGGTTGCAGCCGCTCTCGAACAGGGTGAGGCCGTCCTGCACGTTTTTGTAGGCGGTGTTGGCGTAGATAAATGTGCCGTTGCTCAGGCGGTCAACCATGAAGCCGGAGCCTTTATTCTCAAAGCAGATATTGCCGATATAGCTGGAGTCGTTCACATCGCGTGAAATGATGATGCCGTGTTTCCGATAGGAACCGTAGGCACTGTTATAGGCGATGGTGAGCCGGTGGGAGCGGTCATGCGGGTCAACACCGTACACGATGTTATCCACATATTCATTGCCGATAAGTGCCACGTCGTCGGCTTCGTAGGAATAGAAACCGTAGAGCATATTGCGGAAGGAGCTATCCACGATGATGGCACTGGGACGCTGCGCCGGGTATTTGGTGATGTCCGTCATGGCCTTGGGGCCGGAGGTGATGGAGAGGCCATAGGATTTCTGGTTGCCGTATCCCAGCGAAACAAGCTCCGCCGCGCCGATGTAGGTTGAGGAATAGCTCCACGACGTGATGAATGGACGGAAATCGAAATGATCTTCATAAACGGCGTGGGCGGCGGCCTGTTTTTCCTCGCTCCAGCCTACGATGCTTGTGCCGTGGATGTGGAGCTTGCCGGCATTGGCGATGAACGCGCCCGCTTCCTTGGAAAGGCGGAGTGTGCCGACTTCCGATCCGTCAATCACCAGCGCGGCGGAAAGCCCGATCAGCACCGGGTGGCGCAGTGTGTAGACGTTGCCATCCCGCGTCAGGTATTCCGGCGTTCCCCTGGCGCGGAGCGTATCGTAAAGCTGG
>JAHFPR010000023.1:6994-11560 GCA_023269645.1 Alphaproteobacteria bacterium
GTGATGCTTTCCCGTGTAAAATTGGAAGGCACGTTGCGCAGCACGTTCTGGAATTTCGCGTTGATGAACTCGCTGTTTTCATAATACAGGCGGGTGATGGAGGCATTGCCGGAAAGCGGCAGGCGGTTGTTGATGTAGTCGGCATTATACGCCAGCCGCTCCGGATAGGGTAGGGGCGGAAGATTTCTGCCGAGGCCGGAGCCGGGGCGCGTATAGACCGAGGGCACGGCCAGGGTCTGGTTCGAGGTGTCTGCGCTCCGTGTCATGAAATCATCAATGCGGGATTTTTCCTCGCGGCGCGTTTCGAGGATAATTCCCGGATTGAGTACGGTTTCCGAAGTGCTTTCCCTGGCAAGCAGATGGTAGGCATCCATGCGGCGCGCCTGAATCTCCGCGACAGCGCGGAGTGCCTTCACCCGTGTGCCCGTGTTGCCGATAGCGCGGCTTGCGGCGAGTGCGCCTTCAAGGTCGCCCTTCGTTATTCTGGCCACGGCCACGGCCTGCAACACCTCATCGCGCGCGGAGGTATCGGTGATTTGCGGGAACAGTTCCTGCGTTTCTGCCTCCAGCCCCGCTTCCGCCATTGCGGTGGTGATGGTGCTCAAGGCCTTCCGGGTGACGGTGGCATCGCCCGATTGCGGTACTGCGGCGAGGGCATCCTGAAACAGCTTTATTCCGGAGGTTTTATCGCGGGAGGTTTCTTTTTCAGCCAGCTTTGCGCGGAGTTTCGCCTGGAGGACGGCATCACCGATATTCTCGATGATTTTCCGGGCGGCTTCTTCATCTCCTTTATCCAGCCATGCCTTGCCCGCATCGTACCATGCCGCGTCGTAGGCCGCTCCTCTGGCATCGGCGAGCAGATTCACGGCCTTGGCGGCATCCTGTTTCGCCAAGGCACTGGCGAGATGCGGCAGCACTTTTTTTCTGTCTTCCGGATTTTTCAACTGCTCGAAAATCTTTTCCGCCTGCTTCACATCGCCCGCTTCGGCCTGTGCCACGACGATGGCGGCGAGCACCGGGCTGATGATGGCGGCATCGGTAATGCGGGCGGAGGCCAGGATGCTTTGCGCCATTTTCGCATTGCCGGATTCTGCAATCAACGTGGCGACGGCGGCCAGCATCGTGGGGCGGTCGGCATTATCCTCGATGAAATACAGGGAGGCGAAGGCTCTGTTCTGCGCTTCCTTCGCGCGCTCAGACTGGTTGAATTTTGCATAGTGCCTGGCGACGGCAGCCCAGGAAATGGCCGCATAGCGTGATCCGGAAAGCCGTTCTGCCACGCGCATCGCGCGGGAAGCCTCGCTTTTCTCCAGCGTGGCATCGAACAGTGTTTTCAGGCGGTTTTCCTGGTCATTGATTTCCATGCCGCCGAGTGCATCCAGGGCGAGGGTGAAGTGATCCGCCGCCATTGCCGCTTCGTGAATTTGCAGCAGGGCACTGTTGCGCGCGGTTTTTTCTTCTGCTTCCGCCATCGGCAGGGCGAGTGCAAGAGAAAGTGCCGCTTTCAGGTCGCTTTTCAGGTTTTTCTGCACCAGCGGGAGCAGGGTTTTTGCGGAATCGTAGGGCAGTTTAAGCTGCGTAAGCCGACTCTGCGCGAAAAGCTGCAGAAGCTCAATGCGGAGCTGCGGCACGGTGACGCGCGGCAGCTCGCGTTCGGAAACTTCATTGATCCCGGCGCGTAATATACTGTTATCCCCCCGGTATTTCAGTACAGTGGAAAGCAGCGCGTACCGTGCCTGGTTCTGCTGCGTCGGCTGGGGGATAGCATCGAGGAGTGTTCGGGTGCGCTGAACGGTTGCCAGCACTTCGTCCGGGGAAAGCTGAAGCTGTGCTTCTGCAAGCAGGGTAAGCATCTCCGCCTGTTTTTCCGGGGGCAATGGCCGCGCGACTTCGGCAACCCTGCCGCAATAGGTTACGTCCGTTGTACCCTTGCAGGCATCAATCAGCGCGCGGATGAAATTCTGCCGTAGTGTATCCTGTGAAACTCCGGGCAGCACTTCCTTCTGCCCGGCGGATTCCTTCACCAGTGCCTCCCACTCTACCACGGATTTCACAGGGTCTTGCTCTGCCTGCACCGCCTGGAAGCGGCTGGAAAAAGATGGTGCTCCCCCGGAAACGCCGGATGCTGACATCAGCATCGCGGCGATGGGTAAGGCCACCAATCCATGTATCAGGCGCAGTCGCATATGATGCTAAAACAGGTTCAATACGTCAAAACGCGCTTTTACGGGATCATCCACCATCGCAACCGGGATGGGATCCTCCGGAATAATGGTGATGCGGGAACTTCCGCTGTTCCGCCCGGATTCGATGGTGACGATTTTTCCACGGAGGTAACCGCGTCTGCCCGGCACATCCAGCAAGGCCTTCTGGCCTTCGGCGAGGCGCACGGCCTCATGGCTGGGGAGGAACACTTCCACATAAGGCACGGCATCGGGTGCTACCAGCTCCAGCACGGGGTCGCCGCGCTTGGTGATGTTGTTATTGCCCTGCAGCCGCCGCTTCACAATGCAATCGCAAGGGCTTTCGGCGTTCAGTGCCGTGCTGCCCGTATTGCTTGCGACCGTCAGCAGCACGTCGCCTTTATTGACCTTTGTGCCGGGACGCAGGGGCTTGAAATACACCTTGCCGCCGGCGGGCGCATCCACCGAAATAAGATCGGCGGTAACTTCGCCGGAAATTGCGGTGATGATGAACAGGCGCTGGTAAATGCTGATGCCAACAAAGCCGAGCATCCCTATGAAAATCGCCGTGATAATGGCGAAACGCATACTGTGCCGGAGCTTGAACATGAATTTTTGCCCGGCGGTCATCTGCGCGTCCCTGGAGGGGATGGAGCGCGTCCGCGTGAGGTTGTTGCGTCCCGCTACATCCAGAATATCGCCGACTCCCACCACCTCGCCTGCGATGGTGGAACTCACCATATACTGGAGGATGGCAAGCTGCTGCTTGGTGATATTGACGAAGCGGCAGCCGATTCTGTGGGCTTTTTCCTTGATATAGATGACTTCAAGCTCCATCGGAGCTGTCAGCGCAAAGCCATTGAAATCAAAATGGAAGATGGCATGAACGGTTTTGCCTTCTTTCAGGCTTTTTGGCAGGGTTTTATCTTCCGGAACCTGGAGTGCCACGCCGCCGTTCGACCAGTCATATGCATCCAGCGTGACCTTTTCCAGCGTCACCTTGACCGGAACCTGGAGGCGAATGTGCTGGCGTTGTACATCCGCTTCGTGTGACATTTTAGGATTGGTGGCCATCGTTTTCTCCTTGGGGATTAATATTTAATAAGGTTATACCAGAACACGAAATCCGGCAGCCGGAGCATACCGCTTCCCGCCGCCAGCACCGTGACAAACAGCACGATGCTGAAGGCATGGACATAGCTGGAGCCGAAATTGATCAGCCGCTCCGACAACGACGAGCGTTGCGCGGAAAGGGTGGTGTTCTGCCGCGTCCATTTCTGCTTGTCAAGCCGGAACAGGATGACAGTCTTCACTAGCGATCCGACCAGCTGGTTGTAATACAGGAAGAACGGGTAGAGTGCCGAAACGCGGGGGCGTGAGGCCAGCAGGCTGATCGTGATGATATAGCGGGTGATGCCGATCCACAGGATATAGTACACCAGCGCGAAGGGCGTTACCGCGATGGTCGCCAGGATGGCAAGCACCGGCCCGGTGAGCGAAGTCCACATGGAAATCCGCTGGTCAATGATGCTGATCCACGGGAACCAGCCCATGATTTTCGGACCAAGGCGGATGGCGCGCTCGTTGGTGCGCAGCATATTCCCGAACCAGCGCCGCATCAGCACGACGCTGCTCTTGACAAAGCTGGGGTCGGGCGGCGTTTCGATAGTGATGACATCCACATCCGGGATATAGAGCATCTCGTAGCCGTGGCTGAGCAGGTGATACCAGGAGGATTTATCGTCGCCGGTGAGGAATTTGAACCGCCCCAGTCGCCAGTGATCAATCCAGTCCAGCTCCACGCGCTCAATGAATTCGGGATCAACGATGATGTCTGTCCGGAACATGGACATACGCCCGGTGAGTGTGAGCACCCGGCGGGAAAGGCTGACGGAGGACATATAAATGTTCCGCTGGGCGAAGCGCACCGTATACCATTCGCGGAACAGCCAGTTGCCTTCCACTTCGCAGTTTTCGTCCGTGGTGAGCGCGCCGAGATTCGGGAACATGGTGAAGAACGGCGCGCATTTAGCGATCAGCCCGTCGCTGAGCATACTGTCGCCGTCAACAACGGCGGTCACACTGCCGGGGGGAGGGGATTGCCTGGAGATGGCGCGGAAACCGCAGGCCAGTGCATCGCGCTTGCCGGTTCCGCCGATGCGCACGAACACCAGCTTGATGTGTTCCGGCGGATCAAAAAGGGCAAAAAGCTGCTTGATGAGCATTTGATCTGCGCGCTCCACAATGGAAACCACGATGGTGACCGGATGCCCATAGTGAATCGCCTCCCGGAATACGCTGGCGTAAACGCGCCGCGTGGTTTCCGAGCCGATGCGGAAACTTGTTACCAGCAGATAAACATGGGGAGGGAGCGCGGCTTCTC
>JAHFPR010000023.1:11570-15169 GCA_023269645.1 Alphaproteobacteria bacterium
CAATTTTGCGCCAGCGTGGGAACACCACGTGCTTGTAGGTAAGGAATCGCATCCAGTGCAGTGTTGCCCAGCTATAGCGCCAGGTAGCGACGAGGCCGATGATGAAAATGCACTCGGCGGCTTCCGGATCCCACATTATCCTCGGTATCAGCAACGCGAGCGTGGTAAGCCCCAGAATATAGGCGGCGTGTGCAGTGAATGAGTCGGTTTTTATCATAGTTGTTGCAATTTTATCAAAACAGCCTATTTTGCGTGCGCCTTCATCAATTGCGCGGGGCTTCATACTGCATTGCGATAAAATTGTAAAGTTAAAAAGTTAATAGTTATTAAATAAAACCGGAACCGGGCGGAGAGATATGGTTTTTAGCATGAAAAAACAATCGGGTATACTCCCGATATTCAAGGTAACACTCTGCGTTGCGGTGCTTTTCACCTGTTCCGCATGGAGTTTCGTGCTGAGAGAGAAACCTGGAAGCTGTGCCTATACCAAGGCGTTGAACCAGCGGGATGAGGGCAATTATTCCGAGGCTATCAAGCAACTGGAACTGGCACTTTCGCAAGCCGAAAACGATACGCTCCGGGGCGATGTGATGACAGACCTCGGCATCCTGTATCTCCGTCAGCGCGGGGAAGTGATGGATAAATATCAGGTGGCGCGCAATAAAGCCAAAGGCATCGCGCTGCTGGAAAAGGCGCGGCTGCTCGAAAACCGGAAAGCCATACTCATTCTGGGGGATATTTACCTGAAGGGCGAAAGTGTTCCGGTGGATATAGCCAAGGCGAAAGCGTTGCTGGAAATCGTGCGCAACACTTCCGGGGCTGCGGCGATGCTGCTGGCGGGAATCGAGCAGGATACAGAAAAAGCGGAGGAATTGCGCCAGCAGGCTATCGCGCTTTTTCAACGTGACGCGCGGGACGGAGATGTCGGTTCCATGATGGAACTGGGCGATCTCTACCAGAAAAACGGCATCGTGCAGAAAAATGATGTGGAGGCAGAAAACTGGTATCGCCGCGCTATCGCCGGTGGCAACGCGGATGCTTCCATGCGGCTGGCCATGCTCTGGCAGGCTTCCGGCGGCCATTCCAAAGAAGATATTTTTTCCCTGAAGCGGGATGCTGCCGAGCATGATGTTCCGGATGCAATGCTGGATGTCGCGTTCGCCTACGTGAACGGGGATGGCACGGAGAAAAACCTGCATGAAGCCGATGCATGGATTACGGAAATGCTGAGAGTGCGCCCGGATCGTGCCGCTGCGATGGCACATCGTTTCGCGGAAATTCAGGAAGAGGGCGACGAATACACTAAAATCAAGCTAAAATGGAACACTCTCGCTGCTGAGCAGGGTGTGCCGGAAGCGATGGTGTGGCTTGCCGAGGCATACAATATGGGGTATGCCGTTCCGCAGGATGTGCAGGTCGCCAACGGCTGGTATGTCAAGGCGGCGGAAGCGGGCAACGGCAAGGCGCAATACCAGTTGGGCATGGCCTACGCGCGCGGCACGGGCGTGGAGAAGGATCGGGAGAAAGCGCGGACATGGCTGCTCAAGGCGAAGGATAACGGCTATCCGCTTGCTATGCAGCTTCTCGATGCTCCCCAGCCGGAAGTACCTGTTCCGGCAACGCATAATGCGGTTCCGGTGCAATAGTGGTGTGTTATTGCAACATAGCTCCCTGATAAAATAGGCACTCCGGTGCGCGATACTGTGCAAAACAGTAGCATCGGGAAATTAGCCTGAGTAATCTGCATTTGAAATTTTTTTGATTTACGGAGGTCGTTTTGAAGACATATCAGAAGATTATTCTTTCTTTCGGGTTTGCGGCGTGTGTTTCCGCTGCGGGCGAGGCTTACGCGACCGATGCATCGAACGATCAGGTTCCGAAACTTCCGGATACTTCCTCGCTTGCTGGCAAGGGGGTGCGTATTCCCCAGGCGGCGATGGTGCTGAATGTGGGCGGAACGGCAGGTGTTCTTTTTGATGACAATATCTTCCATGATCCGCATAACGGGGAGAGCGATGTCACTGCTGTGCTTGCGCCGAATTTCCGGATTAAAAGCGACCACGAAACCTATAAATACACCCTGACCGGCGAAGTGGAGGATGGCTCATACGCCGATCATAACGAGGATAATTATACGGATGGCGGCGTGGGCGGGAAGGTGGATGTCATTCTGGACCCCACGACTACCCTGAGCCTGGACGGCCATTTCCGGCTCGAACACATCCCGATTGGTGCGTTTGTGGACGTGCCGGGGCGGCAATCTGATTCTCCCACTAACTACAGGAACGGCGGCCTGGAGGCCTCGCTGAAGAAAAACTGGAACAGGATTGAAAGCTCGATTTTTGCAAGCGACACGCTGCTGAATTACGACAACACCACCAGTCTCACCAATATCCGCATTATTCAGGATGACCGCGACCGCAACGAAATGCAGTTTGGCGGCCAGGCCTGCTATCGGGCGAGTGCGAATTTCTGCCCCTATATCGCGGCTTCCTTCAATACCAGGAACTACGACGAGCAGGTGGATGGTACGCTGCTGATACCGCGCGATTCTGATGGATTTTCCGTGATGGGTGGCGTTCAGGCGGCATTTCCGGCGCAGTCCGTGACTGCGGATGTCGCCTTGGGCTACCTCGCGCAGAATTACGATGCGGCCTCGTTTGAGGATGTCAGTACGCTTGGATTCAAGGCCAAGGTGGAGTGGCAGGCTACTCCGGCATTCAGGGTGAACTGGAATCTTAACCGCTCGGTGGAGGAAACGACACTGCTCGATACTTCTTCCTATATTCAGACCGAGACGGTGCTGGGTGGAGAATATCAGTGGAACGAGAGCCTGGTTGCGGATGCCTCGCTTGGCTATACGCTGAACGACTTTCAGAATGGGTCGCTTGTGCCAGATCGTGCCGACGGTATTGTGAAAGGCATCGCGCAACTCCAGTATAATTTTCCGGAGGGTTTCGGTGTGGGAACGCGCTATACTTACGCGAATCGGCGTTCGGATGATGCGACCGTGGAGTATAACTCCAATGCGGTCATGCTTTATGTGTCTGCCCGGTATTAACGGAGCTTGTTGGCCCCCTGTTTCTGCATCCTGAGCGGCAGGAAAAAGGGGTGTCAGCAATTTTTTGTGCCCCAGTGCTCCGGAAAGTTAAGAATGAGAGGCGCGCATAGCTTGGGGAAACCCTTAATAAAACATGACTTTTTAAGTCAGGTTATTAAAAAAGTAAGGTTACTTAACAATTCTTAATAAATGTTCTTGACCCGGCAGGCGAGGCGTGCTATAAGAACGCACCTTTTGTTGTGCTGGATATAAAAAGAGCGCACTTGAGGGGGGTACTACAAAGCACAAAACAAAAACCGAGAGATTTTTTTAACAGGGAGAGAGATCATGCTGAATACGTTCACGACTGTTGCGGAAAACTGGAGAATTTTCAAGCGCAAGAAACAAGTGCTGATGGGCTATAGCTTCATCCTTGCTTTCGGCCTTGCCACCACCAGCGCAGTAGCCGCCCCCACCGGCGGTATCGTAGAAAGCGGCAATGCGAGCATACACCAGGGTTCCAATACCGTCATTAATCAGCTGACTCCCCGTGTGGACA
>JAHFPR010000150.1 GCA_023269645.1 Alphaproteobacteria bacterium
TATAGTGTTTCCAGATAATATTCTTACAGAATATTATCTGGCATACGCTGCCTCCGGCACGGAAAACCAACTCTTTCGGAGTTGGTTTTCATAGTCATACCCGATAAAAATGTAAGATTTTTATCGGGTATGACTATGAAAAAACCCGTACGGAAATAACTCCGTACGGGTTTTGCCGTTTGTGCCAGCTAGAACTTCACCTGCCTAAAACTTCACCTGCACGTAAGGCATGATTTTCACCGTATCGGTGAAAAGGCCGTCCGCGTTATAGCGCGCCAGCTTGATGCCTGCCGTGTAATGCTTCTCGAAGGTCTGCTCGGCGAGCGCATCCCATTCCGTGCCATAATCAACACTGCCGCGCTCGGCAGAAAAATCGTGATATACGATCTGCGCCTTCGCACCATCGAGGCACTTGTTCTCGGATTTCGCCACGTAGGTCACGCCGATATTCATATCCACGAGGCCGTTGGCGGGAGTTGTCAGGAACTTGTCCGCCCAGCCGTCGAAGGCATGGAGCGTGGCAAGCGGGAACTGCATGGAATTCACGCCATCGCCCTCGATGGATTCATACTGCCCCTTCACCGTCCACTGGCCAAAGGTGATTCCCGGCTCCACGGAATAATAATTGAAATCAAGATTATTGGGATTATTCGCATAATCTGACTGGTGGGTATATTCCAGGTTCAGAAGCCCCGCGATATTTTCCGCGAGAGCGTGTTTACCCTCAAAGCGCGCACCATAGTTCGCACTGGAGAGCGCACGGGAATCGGGGATTTCAAGCAGATAGCTGTAGCCCGTAATTTTCCCGAACGGCAACCCGGTGTATGAGGCATTCATCAGGTGAATATGGGTATTATCCCACGTGCCTACGGAGGAATCCGTACCGAAAATACGGTTCACCTTATCGGAGAAGGCATAGAACAGCGTCGTATCCTTCAGCGACTGGTTTTTGATGCTGACAGCATCAAATGTCTGGTCATTCTGACGCCAGCCCACGCTGCCAACAAAACGCTGGTTATCAAGATTGATGGTCTGCCTTCCCAGAATCACCGCCGTATCCGGTATCCCGGTATAGTTCACCTGAAGCCGATTGACATTGGTATCTGCCGGATCAGCAACCACGGGATAAGTGGTTTTGCCGTTGATAGTATCGTTATAGTTGTCATCACCCAGGGCGGCGATATTTTCTACTTCCATCAGAACGCTGACATCATGGAATTTCCCGGTTTCATAACCCAGGCGTGTGCGAACCGTGTGCGCATCCGCATTGTTCGACAGCCCTTTCTGGTCAACATATTCATAACGGTAGCGGGCATCAAACAACACCTTGCCTTCGGTAAGTGCCTTCGTGAATGCCGTTTTCGTTTCCGCCGGAGCTGCGGCAGCTTCTTTCGTTGCCGCCGGTTTTGCTTTGGCATTTTTTGCCGTAGCCGTTTTCGCTTTCGCGGTTTTGGCCTTGGCTGCAGGAGCCTTTTTTTCCGGCGTGGTTACACCAGCACCATCAGCGAACGCGGCACTTGCAGAAAACAGAATGGTAGTAGCACAAAGCAGGGCAGATACAGATAAGGGATGTTTTTTCATAATAAACCTCATGGATGAAGATGTAAGACTTTTAGGCAGAAACGGCACGGCAGAAATTGATCTGGCTCAAGTACCAGTAAAATACTGATACTTATATTATGGAATAGAGGATATCCAGAATGCCCGTTCCGATGCGGGATATTCATCCTGGAGTTGTTTTTTAGCAACGGTCTACATCCACACACCCAGCCCCAAGGGGTGGAGATTCTACCCCTGTACGATTGAACCTGGCGAATTTTTGATTGAGCCTTTCACACGAACCCAGCATTCTATCCTTCCCACGAAGGCGGGAAACGACACACCTGGCAAAACATATATTGCAATTAATAATTATTATTAGTATAAGCAGGGTAACTCACCCCGGAAGGAAAAACCATGCAGCCCCCCGTCGGCCAGATTATCAGCACCATCAGCGAACCGGGAGCAGCGAGTGCGCCGCGTGGCGGGTTCACGCTGTTCCGCTCCGGATTCAGGCCGTTCTTTTTATTCGGCGCGTTGTTTGGATTGAGCGCGCTCGTCTATTTCATCCTGCTGATGTCCGGAGTGGCGCAGCTACTGCCCAGCCGGTGGGATATGGTGTTCTGGCATCAGCATGAGATGCTGTTCGGATTCGCCGGGGCGATCATCGCCGGGTTCCTGCTCACCGCCGTGCCAAACTGGACAGGGCATCCCACGCCCAGGGGCGCGAAGCTCGCGCTGCTGGTGCTACTGTGGCTCCTGGGGCGCGCTGCGGTATTCGACTCCGCCCATCTTCCCGCAATACTGGCGGGGGCGGTGGATGTCGCGTTTTTCCCGGCCTGCATCGCGGGGATTCTGCCTGCGCTGGTGAAATCCCACAATCGTCGCAATTATTTCTTCATTGTGCTGTTGGTGCTGCTTACCCTCGGTAACGGCCTCACGCACTGGGGAAATGAGGATACCGGGATGCTGCTCGCCAAAAATATCATCATCCTTATCATGGTGATGATGGGCGGGCGCGTCATTCCGTTTTTCACCGAGAACCCGCTTGGCATCCGCATCGCGCGGAGTCCCCGCATTGAACGCTTTGCGCTAATTTCCACAATCGCGGCACTGGCATTAGAGGTTATGGGAGCGAACACACATCTTCTGGGCGTTGCATTTATACTGGCAGCGGCGGCGAATTTCTGGCGTTTCTCGCGCTGGCATAGCATAAAAACTTTGCGTGTTCCGCTGCTGTGGGTGCTTCATGCGGGCTATGCGTGGCTGATTGTGGGGATGGCGATGAAGGCTGGGCATAATTTCGGCGCGGATATTCCCCTCTCCGCTGATACGCACGCATTCACGGCGGGTGGTGTCGGCACACTGACCCTCGGCATGATGGCGCGGGTATCGCTGGGGCATAGCGGCAGGATGCTGGCAGCGGGTAGGCTGATAGTTTTCGCGTTCGCCTGCATCACGCTGGCCGCGCTGCTGCGGGTGTTCGGGGTATGGCTGATGCCCGGCCTCGCCATGCAGTGGTTCCAGAGTGCCGCATTGTTCTGGATGCTGGCTTTCGGTATATTCCTCTGGGTCTATGCACCAATCCTGCTGCGCCCCCGGCGCGATGGCCGTGACGGTTAAGGCCGCATTCTTTGCCTTTATCATGTTTTTTAGCCGCACTTGATCTTAATCAAGTTCCCACACCAAACACAAGATATAGTGGACGATGTAGGGAAATACATCAAGATATTGAAAAACAGCAAGGGGGATTTATGTTGATAAGCGAAGTTCGTCCGACAAAGAACGTGGCAAAGAAAGGTGAAGGTTTTCCGCTTCAGAACAGCATCCCCACACTCCCTCCGGTGATGCGAAACACGCTCCGGGATGCGTTCCTCGCAGGCCGCGAGGGATGTTTCGATACGTTTATGGGCTTGCTTCCCGCCCTGGCTGAAAATATTTCCGATGCCTCCCTGGAAGCCAGGATCGAGGAAGAACTGGCCGCGCTGGGATTCATCAAGACACTGAAAGCCTTTATTCTGAACCGCAACCGCAGTGGCAAAACCTCTGTCGCGCAGGATACACTGGTGAGTTGCAAGCAAACTGTAGAAGAATATATCCTGCAGCAGGATTGGCGCGTAAACGCCAACGCGAACACAGCTTATAGCAATGCCGGGCTTATCAACAATTCGGCGGGCAAGATCATCGCCAATTACTGGCTGGATTCCGTTTATTCTCCAGAAGAAGGCCAGGCACACCGCCGCGCCGATTACCACATCCACGATCTCGACTGCCTCACGGGTTATTGCGCCGGTTGGAGCCTGCGCGCGCTCCTGGACGAAGGCTTCAACGGAGTTGCGGGGAAAGTTTCCAGCCGCCCGCCGCGCCATTTCCGTGAGGCACTGGGGCAGATGTCCAATTTCCTCGGCATCCTGCAATCTGAATGGGCGGGCGCGCAGGCGTTCAGTTCCTTTGATACCTACCTCGCGCCCTACGTGTTCAAGGATAAACTCCCCTTCATCGAGATCAAGAAGGCCATCCGGCAGTTCGTGTATAACCTGAATGTGCCGGCACGCTGGGGGCAAAGCCCGTTCACGAACATCACGCTGGACATCACCGTACCGCCCGATTTGCGCGATAATTTCCCCACGGCGCAGTGCCTGCATCTGTTCAAGGAACTCGACGATCCTGAACTCCTCGCTGAGGCGAAGGCGCGCGGCGCGGAGGCACTTGAAGATATGACCTACCGCCATTTCCAGAAGGAGATGGAGCTTATCGTCATTGCCTATTACGAGGTAATGACCGAAGGCGACGCGCAGGGGCAGCCCTTCACTTTCCCCATCCCCACTGTGAATGTGATGGAAGATTTCGACTGGAGCAGCCCGGTGGCGGATGCGCTGTTCGAGAACACCGCGAAGATCGGCAGTTCGTATTTCCAGAATTTCATCGGCAGCCAGTATATGCTGAACGAAGCGGGCGAGAAAGTGGCGAATCCTGAAGCCTATGCACCCCACGCGGTGCGCAGTATGTGCTGCCGCCTGCAACTTGACCTGCGCGAGTTGCTCAAGCGCGGCAACGGGCTGTTCGGCTCGGCGGAGATGACCGGCTCCATCGGTGTCGTTACCCTCAACATGGCGCGGCTCGGCCACCGCTTCCAGGGCGACATGAAAGGATTGCTGCGGGAAGTGGAGCGGCTGATGACACTTGCCAAATCCACGCTGGAAAAAAAACGCGCCTTCGTGCAGGAGATGTACGATCGCGGGCTGTATCCTTACACGCGCCGCTACCTGCCGCATTTCCGCAACCATTTTAGCACTATCGGCGTGAACGGCATGAACGAGATGGTGCGCAACTTCACCGGGGATGCTTACGATGTCGTGGATCCGCGCGGAATGCAGATGTGCACCGACATCCTCGATTTCATGCGGGTGGAGCTGAAAAAATTTCAGGAGGAAACCGGGCATCTCTATAATCTGGAAGCCACGCCCGCCGAGGGAACCACCTACCGTTTCGCCAAGGAGGATCTGAAATATTATCCAGGCATCCTGCAGGCCGGGGCGGAGGAGAATATCTATTACACCAACTCCAGCCAGATTCCTGTTGGCTACACCGAAGACCCGTTCGAGGCACTCAACCTTCAGGATACGCTGCAATGCAAATATACCGGCGGCACGGTGCTGCATCTCTACATGAGCGAGAAAATCTCCTCCGGCGAGGCCTGCAAGCGGCTGGTGCGGAAGGTGCTGAAGAATTACCGGCTGCCCTACATCACCATCACGCCGGTATTTTCCGTATGCCAGGATCACGGCTACCTCACGGGCGAGC
>JAHFPR010000151.1 GCA_023269645.1 Alphaproteobacteria bacterium
GGCGGGGGAGGAGGTTATGGAAAACTAAAGCCCCACCGAAAATCCGCCAAACGTGCCCAGGGAGATATGACGCTGCATACAGGCGGCGAGGTCGAAGGCTTCGTCTGCTTGTGCTGCCGCTTCAAAGGCGGCGAAGAAATTGCCGCTTGCGAAAATCGCCTCCAGAAACGCATATTCCGGCGTGGAAAGCACGGTCAACTCCACGCCCTTGCGTGGGCGGAGCAGCAGCAGGCGCACCCCGCTTTCCTCGGCCAAATCCAGTGTGGCGGTGCTTTCCGCATCTTTCCCCAGGCACAGGTCGAGGATTTTGTGCACCGGAAAGCGCGAGCGCACCAGCCGCGCGGAACTGTGCGGCTTCAGGTGCAGGCTGAAATATTTATCCTGCGGGATGGCAGCAATGGCACTCTGATCCAGATGCACACCCTTTTCCGCGATGGCACTCTGATGCACCTGCCATTCCAGCCGCGCCATGTCCGGAAGGTAGGCGAGTGCTTGTGCGGGCGGGAAATCGGCCAGAAATTCCGCGAATTCCGCGCCGTAATCATCCAGATTGCTGTTCACAGGATGGCGCGCTTCGATAAAGGCATATCCGGCGCGCTCGAAAAACGCCTCGCCCACCAGCTTCCGCACGGCGGGATAAGTGAGTGCCAGCGCGTTGGTGAGCGTGCCGAAGCTGTTATTGCGGTAAATCCCCATCTGCCCGGAGGGGCTGATGCCGCCCTCCGCCAGCGCGGGCGCAATGGTGGCGTTTTCGCCGAAAAGCACGGCGGCGATAAAGGTTTTCTGGAGTTCGGCGAGGTTCATAGGGAGAGTCCGGAATTCAGAGTACAGAGTTTAGTGAAACAGGGTTTCGGAGCAATTTTTTTTCACCGAACTCTGTACTCCGAACTCCGGCCACTATTTTCTCCGCCTTCGCTTTTTCTGACAGCAGCACGGAAAGTTCGGGCACGGCATCGTCCCATTCGATGAGCACGGGGGTGTGGGCGAATCTCTCCACCCAGCGGGAAAACAGTGCCCACACGGGGTCGTAGACCGGTGCGCCGTGGGTATCAATGTAGATTTCCTGGCCTTCCACCTCGCACACGCTGTAGCCCGCCAGATGGATTTCCCCCACCCGTTCCGGCGGAATCGCGGCGAGGTAGGTTTCCGCATCCCAGCCGTGATTGTGGCAGCTTACGTAGATGTTGTTGATGTCCAGCAGCAGCCCGCAGCCGGAGCGTTTCGCCGCCTCCACGAAAAATTCCCACTCCGGAAGGGCGGAATCCGCGAAACGCAGGTAGCTCGACGGGTTTTCAAGGAGAATGCGACGCTTCAGAGTATCCTGTGTGCGGCCGATATTGGCCACCAGCGCGGAAAGTGCTTCCTCCGTATAGGGCAGGGGAAGGAGATCGGGCACGTGCGCGCCGCTTGCCGAACCCCAGGAAAGATGGTCGGAAACCAGTGCGGGCGAAAAACGCTCGATGAAGTTCTGAACCTGCGCAAGATGGCGCGCGCTCACCGGCTCCGCCGCGCCCAGCGAAAGCCCCACGCAATGTGCGGAAAGCGGGTAATCCTTACGAATTTTCTCCAGGCACTGTGAAGCCGCCGAGCCGGAACTGAAGAAATTTTCCGTATGCACCTCCAGCCACGGAATCTCCGGTTTCTCCGCGATAATCTCGCGGAAATGGCGGTGACGCAGGCCGATGCCGACCCCGTGCAGAGGATTCGGGATTAGGGATGGATTAGAAGAAAGCATCTGCATTTATCCAATCCCTAATCCCCAATCCCCAACCCCTATCCAGGCTACCGCTTCTGCAGTTCTTCCTTGGTGGCGAAGGCTCCCTCGGCGGCGGTGGGTGTGGGGGATGCGCCGAGAATGCGATCACATACGCCTTCGCTGAGGCCAATCCAGTCCTGGCCGTAGCCGTTGCGCTTGGCATATGTGGCGCAGGAATGGGAACCATCCGCCGCTGCGCAATCATTTTTACCCGCCTTCGCAATGCCGTAGCATTTTTCCTTTTTATCGGCGTGTGCCGGTTCCGCTGCGGCAACCATTGCCAGTGCCGCCATGCCCGCCACCAGATATTTTGCTTTGTTGTTCATTGTGGGGATTCCTTGTTCCGAAGGTGAGTAATTATGCCAGGATAGAGGATTTTCAACACGTTCACAAAATAAAAAGGGGCGGAGGAATTTCCCCCGCCCCTTCAGCCAATAATCCGGTGCGGATTACGCGCCAGGCTTGTCGGATCCGCCCGCGAGCTTCGCGCAGAGGCCGGCAGGAACGGAGAGCCAGTCATGCGTGTTGGCATCTTTCGCGCCCTGACCCTTGCAGCTGTGCACACCGTCGGAGGAAGCGCAGTCATTCTTCCCGGCCTTGGCAACGCCATAGCATTTTTCCACGGCAGCGGCAGTTTCGGCAGCCTTCACCGCAGCAGCGGCGGCAGGAGCCGGAGCAGCGGAGTGCGGAGCCGCAACAGGAGCTGCAGAAGCAGGCGCAGCGGGAGCATCCGCAGCGTTCGCCGAAGCGGCAGCCAGGGAAAGAGCCATCAGGCCTGTAGCAGCCAGAAACTTCATTTTATTATTCATAGATGTAACCCCTTTGATAAGCATTTTGAATGAACATTACCCTGAGGAGGCACTCCGACTACCGACCAGAAATATGAGTGATGCGTATAACGGACAGCATGGAATTCCCCCTGTGAGCGGAAGTATAAAAGAAAAAAACGCGTTGTCACTTGAAATTCCTTGCGGATGGGGAGGGTGTGTGTTGCGTCTTGCCAAAATCAGGGAAATTCCGGGGAAATGTGCACTAAAACAACCTATGAGTGTTGATAGTATGGCTATTGTTAATGATTGCAACGCGTTCGCGACAATGTTATAAATAATTATTACAACTATAAAGTGTTATTCTATGCCGCAAGTTCTGGGACTTATTCTGGTGCTGCTCAGCCCGTTCGCCCTGGTGGGGTGCGGCATCCTCGCGCTTGTGCGGGTGATTCGCTTCCCTGTACGGAAAGCTGCTCAGGATGTGCACGGAAATGTGGTAATTCCCGCGCAGGAGGTGTAGGCTTTTTGCCCAGAGCAAGGAGTCGCCATGCCGCATTCCCGGCCAGAATCTTATTCCCGGCCTGAACCCTCCATTCCCGGAAATACAAAAAACTGCCTCCGTGCTGCCGAGTGTGCCCTGTTGTTTGCCGGGTTGCCGGTGGTGCTATCCTTCCTGCATTTAAGCCACGCGCTGCTGATCGTGCTGTGGGTGCTCACCCTGCTGTGCCTGCGTATGCTCCAGCGCGACAGCACCTTTCAGGATAGTCGGCTGTGGAACCGCAAGGCAGTGACCTGGCGCAATTTTTCCCCCCTCGCGGCGAGGTTCGTCGTCTGCGCCGCGCTGCTCACGCTGTTCGTCTCGGTGCGGGAGCCGGAGCATCTGTTCAATTTTCCGCTCAGGAATCCGCCGGTCTGGGCACTGGTGATGGTGTTGTACCCCATCCTTTCCGTGTATCCGCAGGAAGTTCTCTACCGCGCGTTTTTCTTCCACCGTTACCGTGGCCTGTTCCGGAGCAACCGCGCGATGATCGCGGCCAGTGCCCTGGCGTTCGGCCTGATGCACGTGGTATTCAACAACCTGATTGCGGTGATGTTTGCTGGTATCGGCGGCGCGATGTTCGCCCGTACCTACGCCCGCTGCCAGTCGCTACTGCTTGCCACGCTGGAGCACGCGCTCTATGGCTGCTTCGTTTTTACCATCGGCCTGGGACATTATTTCTATACGGGCGCGGTGCGGTAGGGTTATATTTTCATGGTACTCCACCGCCTGCGGGGGAGGAGGATTTCGTTGGCGAACCGAAGGTGAGCCTAAGAAATCCGGAGGGGGTTCCTGCTTGCCACAAGAGCAACCCCCTCCGTAAATCCGGCGAGTAAACTCGCTCGGATTTCCTGCCTCCCCCGCAGGCGGGGGAGGAATATAGGCACTCCAAGGGTGAAACTACTGTGCGGGCGGAGTTTTTGCTGCGGGTTTTTCAGGATCCGCCGCCGGCTGCAGTGTACCGATTTTCCCCTTGCCGGAGGGAACTTTCACCGCGTGCGCCGCTTCGGGGGAGGTGGGTGCTGGCAGCGCGGGCTTGAGCATATCGCGCAGTTCCTGCGATTTCGTATATTCCCATGCCTGCTTGCCGGAACTGTCCTTCACGGTGGCATCCGCACCGCCCTTAAGGAGGAGCAGCACGAACTCCTTATCCCCCTTGAAGGCGGCCAGATGCAGCAGCATATAATAGGCATCTTCCTTCGTGCCGATTTCCGCGCCGCGCTGTACCAGATATTTTGCGATGTCAATCTTCTGCAAGGCTGCGGCATAGTGTGCCGGAGTATAGCCGTTATACGGCACACCCACGCTTGCGCCGTCCTTCAACGCTGCCGCTACTTTATCCAGCACACCTTTATTGATGGCACTGAATAAAACATATTGCAGCCGCTGCTTCCGGGCTTCCGCCGCCGCAGCAGCAACAGCGGCGGGATTGGGTGCGGGGGATGCCGGGCGCGCACCCCCCGCCGGGGCTTGTGTGGTGGCAGCGGGAGCCGCGCTTCCTGCCGGAGGGGTGGCCGGGGGCTGCCAGGGTGCGGGCGGAATATACAGATGGTTGTTCTTTGCATCTATGATCTTCTTCATCTCCGCGCGCCGCCGGGCATCTGTTTCCGGATCGTTGGTGTTGAAGGGCTGGGCAAGAAAACGTGGAGGATCATCATTCGCAGGCACGGCTTTCTGGGCGAATGCCGGGGTAAGCAGCCCCTGTGCCAGCAGAAGGGAAAACAGGGGCAGCCCCGCAAGAATTTTCCTGCCATCACGGTGGAAAAAGCGGAAAGACGTGCGGATAATCGTGCGGACGATGGGCATAAATTCCCCGGTTCCTCTTTCTCAACCATCGCAGATTATAGCAAAAAAGGGAAGGGGGGATAAGATGTACCAAGAATTCTGGTTGAAAAATGGGAGGATAAAGGTGTAAAATACCCTAATACCAACATAAGAAACCATGACAAAAATCTGTAACAACGCCGGGGATGCGCTGAAAGGCACACTGAAAGACGGCATCACCATCGCCGCAGGCGGCTTCGGGCTGTGTGGCATTCCGGAGCACTGCATCGCCGCCATCCGCGATTTCGGCGTGAAGTGCCTCACCGTGGTCAGCAATAATGCGGGCGTAGACGATTTCGGCCTCGGCCTGCTGCTGCAGACGCGCCAGGTGAGAAAGATGATCTCCTCCTATGTGGGTGAGAATAAAATTTTCGAGAAACAGTATCTTGATGGGTCGCTTGAGCTGGAGCTGAAGCCCCA
>JAHFPR010000152.1 GCA_023269645.1 Alphaproteobacteria bacterium
GGCACTTGGCTCCTTTGCGATTTTTATAGTGTGGCGCGGCTCACGCGGGATTGGCTGCTTCCGGCCATCCGGTGGAAAAAGCTGGCTCATGGGCGGAGGGGTTTTTCTGCTGTTCAGTGCGGTGGTGTGCGCCCAGCCCATCCATAATCTTCTGGTGTTCCATAACCCGTTCTACCCCATTGCGATGCACCTCGGCCCCGTGACGCTGCCCGGCGTGGGAAGCGTTGATCCGTCTGCATCCTTCAGCGACCGGACGCGCGGCATGGCTTCTCCGCTCCGCTGGCTGATTTCTGTGCTGGAGGTGAATGCCTACGGCCTCCGTTACCTGCCGTGGGTGATTGACCAGGGGAATGTCGCAGCTTCCGCGCCTTCCTTCCGGCTGGGCGGTTATTTCGGGTTTTATGTGCTGTTGAATCTGGCGTTCCTGTGGCGTGGCCTCGCCGGGCAGAAACCGCGCGCGCGGAAGATTACGGGCGGGTTCTTCGCCGCGCTGACACTGGCCACGGCGTTCATGCCGCTTGCGCATGAGCTGCGCTATTATATGTATTGGATGCTGTGCCTGGTTTCCCTCAACCTGATACTGGCGTTCGAGGGTTCTTATCAGAAGGAAAAAAGCCGGGAAACGCAGGAATCCGCCACACTCTACAGCCTCATCGCGCTGGCGGCGGTTGTCGCAGCAACAGGCGGGGAATATTTCAAACACGGGCAGAGGCTAAGCCAGGTGATTCAGGAACATGGAATCGCCAGGGAAGTCCGCGAGAAAATAGCGGACGGCACACACGTCTGCATCAAGGGCAAAGCACCGTGGACATTCCTCTACAGCGAAATCTTCCATCCGGAGCGGCATTACACCGTGATCGGAACGGATGATTATCCGGATCAATGCGCTGCGGAGTTGCGGTAGAGCGTTTTCATAATCCACATACCGTTTCAGCCGTCATGCCCTGAATCGCGCAGCGATTCTAGGGGCATCCATCTCACCACGAACGCGTTGCCAGATGGATCGCCCTAGAATTGCCTCCGGCAATTCAGGCGATGACGATACGTAAATGATAAAATGCGCTAAATCGCATCTTCCCCCCGCTCTCCCGTGCGGATGCGGATGGCTTCCTCAATATTATAAATGAAAATCTTGCCGTCACCGATGCGGTCGGTGGTGGCGGTGGCCATGATAACCTTCACCGCCTTTTCCAGCATGGCATCCGCCACCACCAGTTCCAGCTTCACTTTCGGCAGGAAATCCACCACATATTCCGTGCCCTGATACACCTCCGCGTTGCCCTTCTGCCGCCCGAATCCACGCACCTCGCTCACCGTGAGGCCGTGGATGCCGATGTCCTGCAGCGCGTCCTTCACCTCATCCAGCTTGAACGGCTTGATAATCGCCTCGATCTTCTTCATGGTTCGTTACCCTGTTCCGTGATACCCCACTCCCCGATGCGTTCGAGGTGTGCGTAGTCATTGTATTTTGGCGTGGCGGAAGCATCCGGGCAAGCTAAATACGGTGTACTCGCATTTGAAAACGCATTCACCAGGTTCAGGAATCGCTCCCGCGTTTCCTCCAGCAGGTGCGCGTGTTTTGCCTCGGTGAGATCGAACACCGGCTTATCCTCCAGCCCGGAAGTCGAGAGCTTCCAGTATTCCAGCCCTCTCACGGCATTGGCCGCATCTATCTCTGGAAACCCGCTCTGCCCCACGATCAGCGCGGTGAGCGTAAGCTGTGGACTCAACCCTTTTTCCACGCTGATTTTCGTCGGGATATTGCCCGTTTTGTAATCCACGATGCGCAAGCCGCCCTCCGTTGCAAGCTCGATGCGGTCGGCCTTGGCGGAGAGGGTGAAGCCCCCCATTATCACCGTGCCCTTCTGCTCCAGCCACACCTTCCGAACGCAAGCACGCCGCGCCAGCTCATGCTCCACGAAGCACCCGGCAATGCGCTCGAAGCGCGGCCACCAGAGTTTCTTCACAGCAGGAATATGGGAAAGTCGCTGGAACTCCTGCCGCCCTATCTCAAGTAAAGTTGATAGTTGATGGTTTATGGTTGATGGGTGATCTTTTTTACCATCCCCCCCCTCATACAACCCCCGCACATACACCTCCAGAATCCGGTGCAGCAGTGTGCCGTAATCCGCCGCGTCCGGGTCTTTATCCAGCTCGTCCAGCGGCCTCAGCTTCAGGATATGGCGCGCGTAAATGGCGTAGGGATCGCGCATCCAGGTTTCCACCTGCGTCACGGAAAGCCGCACGGGGCGCGCGGAAACGGGCGGCCTTGGCTCCGGCGGGGCGATGGGAGCAATCGCATCCGGCCAGTAGATTGCCCGGCTCCACTCCAGCCACGGCAGCGCAGGCCGCAGCTTCCCCTGCCAGCCTTTGGCCGCAAGCAGCGCATCCATGCGCAGAAGCCACGGCGAAGGCAGGGTGGGCGTACCGTAAACTTTCTCCGAGCGGGTCAGCATCACTTCGGGCGCGGAGGCACATTCCACGAAATCCCGCGCGGCCTGCCCCATGTAAAATTCCGCCGAAGGCAGCCCGAATTCCGCACGCATTTTCCGGCTCATCCACGCGGAATCGCGTGCGGCTGGCCAGTTGCCCTCGTTCAAGCCAGCGAGAATCATCAGATCGTAACGCTGGAGCCGCGCCTCCATCGGGCTGAGGATGGCGATACGCGGATGGCTTCCATAGCGCGGGCGGTAATTCTGGCCGAGCCACAGCGTTTCAAAGAAATTCGGATAAAGCCGTGGCTCGATGTACGCGGAACCTTCACCTAATGTTTCCTCCAGCGTGGCGACCCATTCCGCCGCCTGCCGCCCCTCCTCGCCCGCCCACAAATGCTCCGTGCCGCTTTCCGGCATATCCTCCGTGGCGGCAAGCTGCTCCGCCACCCGGATATGGCTCATCAGCAGTGCCCCGGAAGCCACCTTATCCTTCGCCTGGAACAGCCGCGCGAGTTCCTCCACAGTCCGCTCCAGCGCATCCAGCCACGTAGTGCTTTCTGCTTTCTCCGCATCGCCGATTTCCGTCAGCTTCAACGCCGCGCGGAAGCCCTCGAACCCCTGCCCGACACGGATTCCATGCAGCACCGCCTTCTCGAACGCCCGCACAGATGCCCGGAATTTTGCCGTTTCCATCCCGCCTGAAGCCAGCGGGTGTTTCAACGCAGCGAGCATCGGCACGGGTGCGAAATCAGCCGCGACCATCTCCGCCACCAGCATCAGGAACACCACCGGAGGCGTTTGCGCCAGCGGCCTGCCCGCCGAATCATCCACCGTGATTTCCCAGCGGCGAAGCTGCACCCGCACCCGCTCGGCAATATCCCGGTCAGGGGTCACCAGTGCCGCCGTTTTTTCCGGCTTCTCCAACTGCGCACGCAGCAGCAGTGCGATAGCCCCCGCTTCCTCCTGCATCGTCGGTGCATCCAGCCGGGAGAGCATGGCCAAAGCATCTTCAGAAATGATCGCATCCTCGGAAACGCTGGAATCCTGCCATGAAGCCTCGCCCTCCGCCGGACGCATCACCTCGGACAGGAAGCGTTCGCGGGGACTGTCATCCTGAGCGGAACGCAGGATCCCCTGCGGCGGGAAATCCTTCGCCTTCGGCTCAGGATGACACCAAACATCCACATCCTCCCGCTCCACCTCCAGTGCCCTCAGCAACTCCCGCAACGCATACTGCGGATGCTGCGGCTCCAGTTTTTCCCAGCATTCCTGCACCATAGCCTTATCCAGCCCCGGCAGGATAACCGCACCCTGTTCCATCTCCGTGATGGCGCGCAGCAGCTTCCGTGTGGCGGGTGTGCTGCCGGTGCTTCCTGCCGTAATCACGGGATGTTCTGGTGGGAACGCGCGCCACATTTCCACCTGCCGCTCCAGCAGCCTGTTCCGGTGCACAATGGGATCAATCTGGCCAAGTTTCCGCAGCATTTCCGGCCAGGTGTGGGAAAGTGTGCCGAAAAACTCCAGCGTCACCTGCCAGTGTTCCGCGAGTTCATCGGGTACAATAGTGGGGAGCTTATCCAGCGGTATGTCGTAACGCTGCGCCTCGTCGAGAAACGCCGCAAGATCATATGCCAGCCGCGAAGCCTGGGCGATGCTAATCTCCGCACCGCTTTTCCCGCCCCATTCCTGTATCATCCCGGCGAGCAGCATCTGGCGTTTGATGGCGGAAACCGCAAGCGGAATATCCGCAAAAACTCCCCCCTCTCCTTGAGGGAGGGGGCAGGGGGAGGGGGTCTCTTGCATCAAACCTTTTTTAAGAAGCCCCCCCACCCAACCCTCCCCCTCAAGGGGGGAGGGTAAAAAGAATGTATCCATTTCTTCCCCACTATCCCCGATGGCGCGCATGGCGGGCAGCAGCAGTGCCCTGCCCTCCGTCTGCCGCAGGAACGCATCACGCAGAGAGCGACAGGAACGGCGGTTCGGCAGCAACAGAGTGATACGGGAAAGCGTGAGCGGATTCTCCCCGTAACGGCGCAGTATCCCCCTCGCCAGCGTATCCAGGAACGGCGCAGAAAACGGGATGGTATAAAGGCGGGTTGAGGGTGGATGGTTCATGGTTGATAGTAAAGGAATCCCCCATGAACCATCAACCCCAAACCAGAAGCAGGCATTATTATTCCGCGCTCGTTAATATTTTATTAGTGTTTCTATGGTATAAATACAAAGATGGGACAGAACACCGACATCATTATCTCCGCCATCGGCGCAGCCAACATTGATGCCAACGATTATTTCAGGTTATCGTTATACGAAGCGGTGCGCGCGGGGCTGGCCGAAACGCAGGAGCCTGGGCTGAGTGCTATTGATAGCGACCTTTATGAACGTGCAGGGCTTCCCCCGGAAAGGCTTGCAGTGCTGGAGGAGCTTGATCGGCAAGCGGATGCCTCTATCCCCACAGCCGCCGCTGCGCTGCAGGAATGGGTTGCCACTTCCATGTCCGAAAAAGCCGCAGGGCAGCTTGCGCGTGATGTAGATGAGGAGCGCGCAGAAAACCCCTCCAGCAATACCAGGGAAATGGATATCGCGCTGGAAGCTATGGATTACATGATCCATGAAAAAAACCTGGACGAGCTGGATCAGCGCGCCGAACAACATCTCAGAGGGAAATACAGTATAGCCGACCGCAGCGGCGGCAGGGTGGTGCTAAGCATCACGCCGCGCTTTTCTTTTTCTTTCCCACCGCACCCAGCCGCAATTTCAGATATTCGCCCGTGATGCTGCCCTTGGTGGCGGCGACATCTTCCGGTGTTCCGGATGCCACGATATGCCCGCCCTTCGCGCCCCCGCCGGGGCCAATATCAATGAT
>JAHFPR010000153.1 GCA_023269645.1 Alphaproteobacteria bacterium
AGAAAGACGGCCACATCGTGCAGCAGGCCGACCCGGAGGATGCAAAGAACCTCGTGGCGAAGGACGAGTTCGACCTCATTATCCTGAGTACGATGCTCGATGACGTGGACGGCCTGCGTCTGGGTGTGGAAATCCGCAGCCAGGAGCATAGCCGCCAGATACCCATCATGATTCTGGTGGATGAGGATGATAAGAAACTGCTCGCCAAGGCACTCGAAATCGGCATTGACGATTACATCATGTCGCCGATGGAGCCGAACGAGCTTATCGCGCGGGCACGCACACAGATCAAGCGCAAGCATTATCAGGATATGCTGAAATCCAACCTGCAGGAAAACCTTTCCGCCGCTGTGGTGGATAGCCTCACCAAGCTCTATAATCGGCGGTATCTTGACGCGCACCTCGCCAACATGGTGAAGGAATCGCTGGAAAGTCAGACACCGCTGGCACTTATGGTTGTGGATATTGACCATTTTAAGCTGGTGAACGACAAGCCCGGCTGGGGGCACAATATCGGCGATGAGGTGCTGGTGGAAGTGGCGCGGCGCATCACGGAAACTGTGCGCAAGCAGAACCTCGCCACACGCCTGGGTGGCGAGGAATTCGTGGTGGTGATGCCGCAGACCGCCATGCAGCACGCAATGGAAATTGCCGAGCGGATGCGGCAGAATATTGCAGGCAGGCCAATGAAAATTTCCGCCGAGCCGGGGCAGCTCCAGTGCACGGTGAGCATCGGGGTGGAGGCACTCCGCCTGACTGGGGATACGCCGCAGGATCTCCTGAAACGGGCGGATGGCGCGCTCTACGAAGCGAAAACCGGCGGCAGGAATCGCGTGGTGCAGGCGGGAACTGCGGCGACGTGGTAGGTTCGGATGATGGATGATGGAAGTTTTTTTATCATCCATCATCTATCCTCTATCCTTGCATAAGTAGACAGAAGAGATTACGTGGCACTCCCGAATGAAACACTGGAAACCTTCCTCCGCCACGCAGGCGCATCAGGCCGTCTGATGGGGCTGGACGTGGGAGGGAAAACCATCGGCCTCGCGCTTTCGGATACGCGGCGCACGGTGGCAACCCCCATGCAGACCCTGCGGCGGGGAAAATTCATGCAGGATGCGGCGACACTCCACGCGCTGATTGCGGAGCATGAAGTGCGCGGGCTGGTGATCGGCCTGCCGCTGATGGGGGATGGCATCGAGGGGAAAAATTGCCAGTCCATCCGGCAGTTCGGAAGGAATATGCAGAAGTATTGCGGAGAGAAACCCTCTCCCTGCCCTCTCCCGCACATGAGAGAGGGTTCTCCGCTTATCCCCATCCTGTTCTGGGACGAGCGTTTTTCTACCAGTATGGTGCAGCAGGTGCTTCACGAAGCGGAAATGAGTCACAGAAAACGCGCGGAAGTCGTGGATAAAATGGCGGCTGGGTATATTCTTCAGGGGGTGCTGGATCGCATCAGGGGTGCTGCGCCACATCCAGAAATGTGAACCGCTCGCGTGTGTAGCGGGCATGAAGAACGGCGTTTTCATAAAGTTCTTGCGGCCAGCCGATTGCTTGCGGCGTGGTGGGCGCACCCGCCGCTTCCAGCACCGCGCGCAGGCGGGCTTCCGGCACAGTAACAGTGCGGATTCTATCGCGGAGGGAAGGCCATGCGTGTGCCAGCTTGTCATTCAGTGCATCCACGTCGCCGATAGCATCCAGCTTTTTCCGGTAGGCCGTGATGCAGGATGGGGCGAGCGCGGGGGGGAAATAGCGGATAATGTCATCCTGAGGCGCAGCCGAAGGATCTCCCGCCAGCAGCATGGGTTCCTTCGCGGAGTTTACCCCGGCGAAGGCCGGGGCCAGGATGACATTCTGCATCCGTGCCATCGTGAGGGTGGTGATGCCGATTTCCTGGCCGTGGAAGGTGCGGGGCAGGGTTGCGCCGTGTGCCATCTCCATCAAATGCGCAATCAGGTGCTCGCCCTGGCTGGCCGGATAGCTACCGCCGCACAGCCACATCCCGATGCCGGAAAGTGCGAGTGTGAGCGCGAGTGTTTCGAGTGCTTCCTGATTGCCGTGCGCCAGCCCGTCTGCAAGTTCAAAGAGTTTTTCCTCGTAAGGCGCGAGCAGGGCGAACGGCGCGGCCTTATACGGCGTTCCCAGCACCAGATGCGAAAGCAGCCAATCCGCCTGGCAGGTGGAGCGGCATAGCGCATCGCCCAGGCCGCTTAAGGTGAGGTGCGCGGGCGCGGCGGCCAGCACATCGAGATCAAGGAATACGCCAGCGGGAAGTTGCGCGGGCAGCGAGGTGCGGAATCCGCCTTCCACGATGATAGAGGCATTGGCGGAGGTGTAGCCGTTCATCGAGGCGGCAGTTCCGAACGCGGCGTAAGGCTTGCCCGCGCGCGCAGAGGCGTATTTGCATAAATCATTGATGGTTCCGCTGCCGATTGCAACCACGGCATCGCAACCCGCGATACGTTTTTCCAGTGCGGTGGCGGTATCCAGCGCAGGCTTCACCTCGCCGGGAAGGATAACGGAATCGCAGCCGGGAAGCTGTTTTTCGATGGATGCGCCCAGCACGGCGTGGGTGCTGGCATCGCTGACGACGCAGAATTTCCGGCCTACCTCCAGCCCGGCGAGCAGTGCTGCTGCATTTTTCCCCAGTCCCCGTTCAATGCGGAGTGCGCGGATGGGAAGCAGCACGGGCGCGCCCGTATCCGGGTCTATCCAGCTTCCGGCCAGTAATTTTGTGAGGATAGCGAGCATTGCGAAAATTGGCACGTGCAAAAGAAAATTACAACAAAGGATTCGCAGGTGACTTTGGGTGCAGTGCGGGATATAATTTCTACAGGCCAAACAAAGATTCAAGGAAAACGCCCGTGGGGGAAGTGCAATCATTACCGCCGAAGCAGGGGAAAACGCCTAAAGTCGGCAAGCCGGAACTAGTGGTTTCCAACGCCGGGCTGGTGGCGGAAAACCTTGGAAAAAGCTATGGCAAGCGTCCGATCATCCGCGACGTGAGCATCGCCGTACAACGCGGGGAGGCGGTGGGGCTGCTGGGGCCGAACGGCGCGGGGAAAACCACGTGTTTCTATATGATTATGGGCATGGTCGCGCCGGATTACGGGTGCATTTTGCTCGATGGCAACGAAATCACCACTCTGCCGATGTATCGCCGTGCGCGCCTGGGGATCGGCTATCTGCCGCAGGAAGCCTCAATTTTCCGGGGCATGAACGTGGAAAAAAATATTCTCTCCGTGCTGGAAGTCACCGAGCCTGTTCCCGCGCGTCGGCAGGCGATTCTGGAAGAACTGATGGCAGAATTTTCCATCGCGCACTTGCGGAACGTGCCTGCTATCGCGCTTTCCGGCGGTGAGCGGCGGCGCGTGGAAATCGCGCGGGCACTGGCTTCCTCTCCCTCATTCGTGCTGCTGGACGAGCCGCTGGCGGGCATTGACCCGATCGCGGTGAATGATGTGAGGGCACTCATCGCCCACCTGAAAAACCGGGGGATCGGTGTGCTGATTACCGACCATAACGTGCGGGAAACCCTGAAGATTATTGACCGTGCCTACATCATCCACGATGGCAAGGTGCTGAAGGAAGGCACACCCAAAGAAATTGTTGGTAGTGAGGCGGTGCGTCAGGTATACTTGGGGGATAGATTCAGCCTGTAAAAATCTACTAGGCTGGATGTCTGGTGTATTTTGAAAACACAAGTGAATGCGCTGGGGAGCGCAGCGTAAAAAGGGGAGAGAATACCGTGGCTTCGCCATCACAATCCATGCAGATACGGCATACCCAGCAGCAAACGCTGGTGATGACCCCGCAGTTGCAGATGTCGCTCAAGCTGCTGCAATATTCGGGGCAGGAACTTCTGGAATATATCGAGGCGGAGCTGGCGAAAAATCCGCTGCTGGAGCGCGCCGAGGGCGAGGGTTCCGCGCAGGAGCAGGCAGAATCCAACTCAAGCGAGCCGCTGGAAAATGGCGAGGATAAGCCTGCGGAAACACGGGATACGCTGGAAGCCACGGAAAACCCGCGCGAGCTTCCCGCAGCAACGGAAAGCGCGCTGGATATGGATTACAGCGACACGTGGGAAGATTCCCGCGATGCGGTGGAGCGTAGCGAATTGCTGCGCTCGCCTTCGGAGGAGGCGGGCAGTCTCCACATCAACGGCAGCAGTGGAAGTACGGATTTCGGGGATCGTGAGAGTTTTATCGAGCGCACGATTTCCGAGGAGGAAACGCTCCGCGACCATATCGTGGATCAGGTGATGGTGGATTTTACCGACCCCGCCAAACGCATGATCGCCGTGCAGATGGTGGATAAGCTGGATGCTAACGGCTATATTGACGGCGATTTTTCCGCCATCAAGGCGCAGTTCGGGTGTGATGATGCGCTGGTTGCGGAAGTGTTCGCGCAGCTTCAGGAATGCGACCCGGCGGGGGTGTTCGCCCGCTCACTTTCGGAGTGCCTCGCGCTGCAACTCAAAGAGCGCGACCGGTTCGACCCGGCGATGGAGAAGCTGCTCGAAAACCTGGAGCTTGTCGCCAGGGGAGAACTCAAAAAACTCCAGAAAATCTGTGGTGTGGACGAGGAAGACCTCACCGAGATGTGCGCCGAAATCCGCCGCCTGAACCCGCGACCCGGCAGCGATTTTACCCACGAAATCGTGCAGGCGGCGCAGGCGGATATTTTCCTCCGCCGGAACCCGGACGGAACCTGGGCGATCGAGCTTAACAACGATACCCTGCCGCGCCTGCTGGTCAACCGCAAATATTACAGCGAGGTGAAGCACCGCGCGAAGGACGATCACGAAAAAGCCTATATCACGGAGCAGCTTAACTCAGCAAACTGGTTGCTGAAAACCCTCAACCAGCGTGCGGAAACTATCCTGAAAGTGGCGACCGAACTGGTGGCGCAGCAAGGCGATTTCTTCGAGAAGGGGATTTATCACCTCAAGCCCATGACGCTTCAGGCTATCGCGGAGAAAATCGGGGTGCATGAAAGCACCGTGGGGCGTGTGACGGCGAATAAATATTTCGCTACCGCGCGCGGATTGTTTGAGCTAAAATATTTCTTCTCGTCGGGTGTGCACAGCTCGGAGGGCAAGGAGGATGTTTCCAGCAAAACGGTGAAGCATCTTATCAAGGAAATGGTGGATCAGGAAACGCCGGAGTCAATCCTTTCGGATGACAGGCTCGCCGAAATCCTTAAAACACGCGGGGTGGAGGTGGCGCGCCGCACCGTGGCGAAATACCGGGAGGCAATGCATATTCCATCTTCGGCGCAACGG
>JAHFPR010000154.1 GCA_023269645.1 Alphaproteobacteria bacterium
AACTTCGGACAGAAAAATTTCCCCGCCCACGCGCGCGGAAATGAAGGAATCTGTGGAGGCACTCATCCACCATTTCTAGCTGTTCACTGAGGGCTACCACGTGCCGGCGGGTGAGGTGTATGCGGCCATCGAAGCACCCAAGGGCGAGTTCGGCGTCTATCTGGTGTCGGACGGCTCCAACAAGCCCTACCGCTGCCACGTGCGCGCGCCGGGCTTCGCGCATCTGCAGGCACTGGAGTTCATGTCCAAAGGTCATATGCTGGCAGACGCGGTGGCCGTGCTCGGCTCGCAGGATATTGTGTTCGGAGAGGTGGATAGGTAGCATGATTCCCAGGATTACAGATGCTAACAGAGCGGAGATACTGCGCATTGCGGAACGCTATGGTATTTTCGCCGTCAGTGTGTTCGGATCGGTGGCGCGGGGCGATGCGGAGGAGGGGAGCGACCTTGATTTGATGGTAGAAATGAAGCTCCCCAGCCTGATGCGTCTGGCGGGGTTCAAAATGGACGTAGAGGATGTGATGGGTTGCCGTGTGGATGTGGTGGAGCCGGAAGCCATATGTCACCCCATCCTGCGGGAGCGCATCTTCCGCGAGGCGCATCCGTTATGAGCAAATATCCGAAGGATGACCGGGTGTATATCGACCATATTTTAAAGGAGATTCAGGATATAGAATCCTTCACCCGCAATGGGGAACGCGATGATAAGACGTATAAAGCCGTGATTCGCTGTTTTGAAGTGATGGGGGAAGCGACCCCCCATATTTCGGAAGATTTCCGGCGGAGATATGCGGGTATTGACTGGCGCGTGATGGTGGCGATGCGTAATGTGCTGATTCATAATTATCTTGGAATTAGAGAAAAATCCTTCTGGCAGACAGTGGAAGATGATATTCCCATGTTGAAGCAACAGCTTTTGGAATTGCAGAAAACGATGGGGAGTAAATAAGATGGCAAAACGCAACCCAGCACTCAAACAACCCGCCAGCTTCACGATTTCCACGGAAGTCATGAAGAAATCGAAGGCGAGTATCGCCAAGTATCCTGCGGGAAAACAGCGCAGCGCGGTGCTGCCTATTCTTGATCTCGTGCAGCGGCAGGCGGGCGGATGGCTGCCGGTTCCAGCGATGCAGGCGGTGGCGGAGCTGCTCGATATGCCCTATATCCGCGTATATGAGGTGGCGAGCTTCTACAGTATGTTCAACCTGGAGCCGGTGGGCGAGCATCTGATCCAGGTGTGCCGCACCACGCCGTGCTGGCTGCGCGGCTCGGATAAAATCACGGAGGCCTGCAAGAACCATCTCGGCATCGGCCTCGGCGAAACCACGCGGGATAAAAAATTCACGCTGGTGGAGGTGGAATGCCTGGGTGCGTGCGTCAATGCGCCGATGATCCAGGTGAACGATGATTATTACGAGGATTTAACCCCGGAAAGCATGGTGGAAGTGCTGGACGATCTCATCGTCGGCAAAAAGCGCAAAATCGGCCCGCAGGTGGATCGCCTCAACTCCACACCCATCGGCGGCGCGCCCACGCTTAAGAAGGGGAAGAAGTAATGCTTAAAGATTCCGAACGCATATTCACGAACCTGTATGGCGAGGAATCTCCGTTTCTGGAGGCCGCCCGCAAGCGCGGGGACTGGAGCACCACGAAAAAACTCCTGGAAATGGGGCAGGATAAGATTATTGACGAGGTGAAAGCCTCCGGGTTGCGCGGGCGCGGGGGCGCGGGGTTTTCCACGGGGATGAAGTGGTCGTTCATGCCCAAGGCTTCGCCGCTGCCCTCCTATCTGGTGATTAACGCCGATGAATCCGAGCCGGGCACGTGCAAGGATCGGGAAATCCTCCGGCATGATCCGCACAAGCTCATCGAGGGCGCGCTGATCGGCGGGTTTGCCATCCGCGCGAAGGCGGCGTACATCTATATTCGCGGGGAATTTTATAACGAGGCCTCCAACACCCAGAAGGCGATTGATGAGACTTACGCGGCGGGGCTGATCGGTAAGAACGCCTGCGGTTCCGGCTATGATTTCGATGTGATTCTTCATCGTGGTGCGGGGGCGTATATCTGTGGCGAGGAAACGGCGCTGCTGGAGAGTCTGGAGGGTAAAAAAGGCCAGCCGCGCCTGAAGCCGCCCTTTCCGGCGGGCGCGGGGCTGTATGGCTGCCCGACTACGGTGAATAATGTGGAGAGCATCGCGGTGGTTCCGGAGATTCTGCGGCGGGGCGCGCCGTGGTTCGCGGGGCTGGGTCGTCCGAACAATACCGGAACAAAATTATTCTGTATTTCCGGCCATGTAAACAAGCCATGTAATGTAGAAGAAGAGATGGGTATTCCGCTGCGGGAACTCATTGATAAACACGCGGGCGGGGTGCGCGGCGGGTGGGATAATCTGCTGGCGGTGATCCCCGGCGGTTCCTCCGTGCCGCTGCTTCCCAAGAGCATCTGCGACAATATCCTGATGGATTTCGATAGCCTGCGCGCGGTGCAGAGCGGCCTCGGCACGGCGGGGGTCATCGTGATGGATAAATCCACGGATGTCATCAATGCCATCGAGCGCCTGAGCCACTTTTATTACCACGAAAGCTGCGGCCAGTGCACCCCCTGCCGCGAGGGCACCGGCTGGATGTGGCGCGTGATGAAACGCCTCGTGAAGGGCGACGCGGAACCGGAGGAAATTGACCAGCTTCTCGATGTAACCAAGGAAGTGGAAGGCCACACAATCTGCGCGCTGGGCGATGCGGCGGCCTGGCCGATTCAGGGGCTTATCCGGCACTTCCGGGGTGAGGTTGAGGCGCGGATAAAGAAGCATGGGAAGAGGGCGGCTTAGCTTGTCATGCCAGCGAACGCTGGCATCCAGCTTAAGCCGTGTCTGCGGCGAGGTGGCTTTCTGCATCGCGGACGCGATGCGCTGGATTCCTACTTTCGTAGGAATGACAGGGGATGCTGGAATGACAGGGGGTGTGGGTAGAGCATAGTAAATGAAGCAATATTTTGTCTACATTCTTGCCAGTGCCAGAAATGGGACATTATACATCGGTGTAACTAACAACCTGATTCGGCGCGTGTGGGAGCATAAGGAAGGCAAGATTGAAGGCTTCACGCAAAAGTACAACGTGCATATACTGGCGTATTACGAAGTTTATCAGGATGTAAAAGAAGCAATAACGCGAGAAAAAGCCATTAAGGCGTGGAAGCGTGAATGGAAATTGGAATTAATTGAAGGCATGAACCCGGAGTGGAAGGATTTATATGAAGAGCTTGCAGGGTGTAATGTGTAGTGGCTTGTCATGCCAGCGAACGCTGGCATCCAGCCTTCTTGGGAAGAGCTTTTTTGCGGCGTGGACACGCCGCTGCTGGATTCCAGCTTTCGCTGGAATGACAAGAGTATGATGACAAGAGTATGATGATGACCAAAACCCGCAAGAATCTTTCTACATGGCTCTCGGAACAGCGGCGGTTGCCGTACCGCTTCCGGAAATCCGTGGTGAAGCGGATGTATCCGAAGCTGCTGAAGGATCATCCGTTCGAGATGGAGTTCTTCGGCATGAAATATTGCGGGAATACGGCCAATAATATTGACCGCGTGGCGTATTTCTGCGGCGCGTACGAGAAATATATGCTGTTCTTCCTGCGGGACATGGTGGCGAAGATGCAGCGCGATAGCCTTGTTTTCTGGGACATCGGCGCGAATGTGGGGAACCATGCACTGTTTATGTCACGCCTGGTGAAAGAAGTGCACGCCTTCGAGCCGTTCGAGAAAGTGCGGACGCAGATGGAGCATAACGTGCAGGTGAATGGCATCAAAAACATCACGATTCACCCGGTGGGGCTGGGGAATGCGAACGCCCGCCTGCCGTTCTACGCGCCGCCGCCCGGCATCCAGGGGAACGGCTCCTTCGTGGAAGGGGGGAATGCGGGCAATTCCTATTATACTGAGCTTCAGGTGGCGGTAGGCGACGAACTGGTGGGGCAGGGCGTTCCCGCGCCGCACATCGTGAAGCTGGACGTGGAGGGGTTTGAGTGTCAGGTGCTGGAAGGAATGAAAGCGACCATCCGTGCCACTCGCCCATTGATTATCTTTGAATTGCTGCCTAAAACACGGGAGCAGTTCGCCGAAGCCGGCGGCATGGAAGCATCCTTCCCGCCGGAATACAGTTTCTTCGGCTTCACGCGCGCGGGAAGAGAGCGCGGCGATTATACGCTTGAGCCGTTCGATGCGGAAGCTGTATACAAGCGTAAGGATGTGGTGGCGTGCCCGAAGGAAATGCTGGAATATGTACAATAGGTTTCAGGAAGAGGTTTCAGGTTTTAACATCTATCTATACTGAAACCTGTTCCTGAAACCTGAAAGCTGGAAAAAATTATGCCCAAAGCGAAAGTAAACGACAGGGAAGTAGAATTCGAGAAGGGGATGACCGTGCTGCAGGTGTGCGAGCTTGCGGGCGAGGAAATTCCGCGCTTCTGCTACCATGAGCGGCTTTCGATCGCGGGGAACTGCCGGATGTGCCTGGTGGAAGTGAAAGGCGGGCCGCCGAAGCCGGTCGCCTCCTGCGCCATGCCAGCTTCTGAAGGTCAGGTGATCTACACCGACACCCCGATGGTAAAAAAAGCGCGCGAAGGGGTGATGGAATTCCTGCTCATCAACCACCCGCTGGATTGCCCGATCTGCGACCAGGGCGGCGAATGCGACCTGCAGGATCAAAGCATGGCTTACGGACGCGCGGGCAACCGTTTTCAGGAAAACAAGCGTGGCGTAAAAGATAAATACATGGGGCCGCTGGTGAAAACCGTGATGACGCGGTGCATCCACTGCACGCGCTGCATCCGCTTCATGGACGACATTGCAGGCGTGGAAGTGATGGGCGCGACCGGGCGCGGCGAGGATATGGAAGTCGGCACGTTCATCGAGCAGGGCATCAACTCCGAGCTATCCGGCAACATCATTGATTTATGTCCGGTGGGGGCACTCACCTCCAAGCCTTACGAATTCAAGGCGCGGAGCTGGGAACTCCGGAAAACCGAATCCATTGACGTGCTGGACGCGGTGGGCAGCAACATCCGCGTGGATGCGCGCGGGAATGAGGTGATGCGGATTCTCACGCGCCTGCATGATGATATCAACGAGGAGTGGATTTCCGATAAAACGCGCTTCGCCTGTGATGGCCTGAAAGTGCAGCGGATTGACCAGCCCTACGTGCGGAAGGAGGGTAAGCTCCAACCCGCGACGTGGGAG
>JAHFPR010000155.1:0-3832 GCA_023269645.1 Alphaproteobacteria bacterium
ATGGCCGCTACCTGCTGAATATGGTAGAGGAATTGCTGGCACTTCCCACCACCACAACGCCTTTAACCCCCGAAGCCCTGCTCACCCTTGTGCAGCGTCGTGCACCACTTTACGACAAGGCGCAGGAGGGGCATTACAACCTCATTTCCGCGCTGCATAAAAGCCTGCGCGGCTCCGACCCGGATGCAGCACTCTACTGGTTCGCGCGGATGCTGGCGGGCGGCGAAGACCCGCATTACCTCGCGCGCAGGCTCATCCGCTTCAGCGCGGAGGATGTGGGCATGGCCGACCCGCACGCGCTGCCGCAGGCCATCGCCGCGCGCGAGGCCTATACGCAGCTTGGCAGCCCGGAGGGGGAGCTGGCACTGGCGCAGCTGGTGATTTACCTCGCCACCGCGCCAAAATCGAACGCCGTGTATACCGCGTTCGGGGCGGCGCAGCGCGCGGCGAAGCAATCCGGCAGCCTGATGCCGCCGAAAATCATCCTCAACGCCCCCACGAAGCTGATGGCCGAGGAAGGCTACGGCGAGGGCTATATTTATGACCACGATACGCCGGAAGGCTTCAGCGGCCAGGATTATTTCCCCGAAGGCATGGCGCGCAGGCAATTCTACCGCCCGGTTGAACGCGGCTTCGAGCGGGATATTTCCAAGCGTCTGGAGTATTGGGACAAACTTCGCAGGCGGCATAAGGATTGATGCACCCATATTTTTAGTGACATCGCAACATTTATCTGCTATAATGCAGGCTCTTATCTTCCGCTAACTTATTCGGTATACACATTTTTGTGTCCCCCAACGGCAGAAAACCCTGCCTGAAAGGAGAGCCATGCTTCTCCCGAAAATACGTGCATTTGCAGCAATGATGTTCGCCTTGTTCGCAGTGTCTGGTTGTATGTCATCCCTCAAGCCCGACATCCAGGCCAGCGTTACCGATGCAACCACGAAAATCAATAACCGCATCGACAAAAACAATGCGGATTTGATGGCCAAAGTTGACGAAACCGCGCAGTTGCTTCTCAAAGACCGGGAAAAAACGCGCGCAACAATGGGTGAACTGGAATCTAAACTGAGCGACCTCGAAACCGCCCAGAGCAGCCAGGAATCCGCCTGCAACAACGTCAAGACCGCGAAGAAGAAGGCCAGGCAAGCAGTAGACGATTTCATCAACAATTTTTGCGAAGAAATCGAGAAACTGAAGCTCCCCGCACCCGGCAAACCCGAAAAAGGCAAGCCAACCAAGCTCACGGCGGATGTTTGCGAAAACTTGCTGCGCGATTCGATGAAGAGAAAGGACGAAGACTGAGCCTTTTTCCTGCGTCATAAAATCTGAGAAGGACAGATTATTTCAGGAAATTGTAAGCAGCCCCCCAAGGGAACTGCTTACAATTTCCTCCTTCACTTCCCCTGAAATTCTCTTGAAAATTACTTCACGCGCTGAGATTCAGCGACTGCATATCCACGTGCACACCGGAAGCCACGACACTCTGCGCCATATCATTCTCTGCCGCCAGAATGCTCTCCAGCGCGCCGCGTATCTCCACCGCATCCCGCCCGGCGGGAGCCTCCGGCGCATTTCTCTGCGTTTTCTCGTCCACTTCTTCCCAGGCTTCTTTCATCATCGCAAGGTGCTTCAGGCAGAGATCGCACACAGCAATATCCTGCGTGAAATGCAGCGAGGAAAGCCGCGCATCCAGCCCGGAATAATAATCATAGAGCAGCCTTGCAACCGCCCCGCCCTCATCGAAATTGAGGCTAAGCTGCAGGCCGGTGATGATGTCGCACGCCTTGGCCAGCGTGTTGTAGCGCGTTTCGATGTCGTTCTGCTCGATGGCCTCCCGCGCCTGCCGCACATAGCGGATCACCCCTTCATAAAGCATCACCACCTGCCGGGTTTTGCTTTCCTCCCGGTAAGAGGCTGCCTTGTAGGCGTTATGGTAACTGGAGTGGTGTGTCATACAATCCTTTAGGAATTTTTGCCGAAAATGGAGGAGTTGTTGAGGGTAAGGAAATCCAGTATGCTGTTTGTTTTGCTGATGGCCGTTTCCAGCCGCGAAAACTGGGAAAGAAGCTGGTTACGGTAAGCATCTATCTGGGCATTGACGCGCTCAAGTTCCGTTTTCTGGCGGTCGGAGTCGGTATTGACATTATTCACCGCCGTATCCAGCAGCCCGTCCTTGGCCAGTGCCGGGTCGAACAGGTTGAAAAGCCTGTCGCCAATGCCCTGTGTAACGGTGACATGGACAGTATCTGTTCCGCTTCCGGAATAAATGAGCTTTACGCCCTCCAGTTCCGAGCCAGCAAGCCCGGTAAGCAGGGTATTATTCCTGGTCATGGTGGTGATGAGGTGGTTATCCCCGCTATCGCGCACCTGCACAGTATTCGTGCCATCCAGCACCAGGGTAAAGCTGGTGAGGTCAAGTTTGTTGGAGGTCTGATAGAGCGAAATCACGCTGCTGTCGGCCTGCATATTCGCCCCGAAAATCTGGCGCACCTTTTCATAATTATTGGCCAGCGCGCTGTCCAGAACCGTGGTATCCACCTGCAGCACGTTGGTGACGGGAGCGTTATCGCTATCCCCCGCATAATTGCCGAGCGAAATGCCGATATTACCGAGTGCCGCGAAGGAAGCACTTAACCCCGGCACAATCCGCGCCGCTTCGTTGGAAGCCTGATCCATCAGTGCCGAAAGCGTGGAGCTGTCAATCAGGTCTGCGTCCTCTTTCGCCCTGCCGGTATCGGGATCGCGCGCTGTCTGCTGGGAGTAAAAGGTGCGGAAATCATTGTAGGTGTTGATAAAATTGATGATAGCACCTTTCGCCGTGTCCGTATCGGCTCCGACCGCGACAGACACAATCTGCGGGGTTACCACCGCATCAAACGTGCCCTGGCTGGTGAAGCTATCCGTCACCTGGGTGAGGTTCAGCGTGAGACCGGAGATAACATCATTCACCGTGTTGGTGGAGCGCGTGGTGACGATGCCGTTCACAGCGATCACGGCATCCTGCGCTGCGGTTGCCGTCAGGGTTATGCCGTGCCCCAGGCCGTCATTCACCCGCCCGCCCGGATCCACGATGGCGAACGCATTGGCCTCGCCCGCCACATCCGCCGAAAGCTGCAGACGAAAATCCGTGCTCGACACCTGGATAATGGCCGCCGAAACTCCGGAAGTGCTGTGCTGCGCGTTAATGGCTGCCGCCACATCCACCAGCGATTCGCCGGTATTGAGCGTGATCGCGGTCAGTTTGCGTGTGCCGAACGCGTTATCCAGTGCCGCTTCTGCCGCATCCGCCTTGCCTTGCGTGGAGAGAAAATTCCCCGGCACACCCGCATCGGCGAAATTAATGGCGAGCTTTTTATTGGAGCCACCCGTGGTGCTGGTGAGCACGATATTGCCGGGCGTATCCGCCACTCCGGTAGCCTCGAAGGTTTCGCTGCCCACCTGCACGGAAAGCGTGTTGTTATTCGCGCCCACATGGGTGATGGTGAACCCGCTGATCTTGCCGAGCGAGGTGGTGGCAGAGGCGAAACCGTCCGTGGTGAAGGCGATGTTGGATTGCGTCAGCCCCGCAATCGGCGAGAACGCCAGCGCGTTCGTGAAGCTGGTGAGGTTGCGCGCCTGGGTGATTTTCTGCGTGGAAATATCCGCCTGCACTCCGGCGATGAAATTATTGACGTTCGTCACATTGTCCGTGATTTCGTAATCCGCGCCGGTCACCACATCAAAGGCTGTTCCGGTAGCGGCATTGGTGAAGGTGATGGTCGTGCCACCCGCGATCGCCTGGTTGGAAACGCCGCCATCCGTAGCAATGGCGTTCGACGTATAGAGCGCG
>JAHFPR010000155.1:3842-5234 GCA_023269645.1 Alphaproteobacteria bacterium
CGTTGATGGTGAAATGGAGCGTGAGTTCGCTGGTCGGCGCAGATTCAAAACTCCCGGCGATGGCGGGAACCGCCCCCACCAGGCCGGTATCGCCATCGCCGGGGGTCACGAAATTGCTGATGCCGGTGGCAAGCACCGAGTTGCCCGCCGCACCCGCAACAGCGTAATCCCCGGCCACAAGCACTTCCGCCGTGTTCACTGTGCTATTCACCGATGTGGCCGTTACCGGCGAGAAATAGAATGTGCCCGCCGTGAATTTTCCGGCAGTGGCAACCGCAGCAACAACGCTGCTCGTGTTACTGGTGAAGCTGCCGCTGCGCTCCACAAGATTTCTCGCCAGACGACCCACGGCAAAATCGTATGTGCCTTCGCTCGTGCCGGGCGCGGCGGTGGCCGAAAGGAAGCTGGAAGCCGCCGTCGAGGTGTTTGACGAAAGTGATGTTTTGCGAAAATCGAACGCATCCTGGCTGGCATTGCCCACGCCCGGAGGGTTGCGGAGGAGATCAGACGCGGAATTCAGCGCATCCAGCAACGTGTGGAGCCGCCCCAGTGCCGTCACCTGCTTGCTATCGGTATCAATTTTTGTCTGTACGTTCGTGGCCGGAATGCTTCTGGCTTCCACCAGGCTTTTGACGAGTGCCTGCACATCCAGCCCGGAAACGATACCGCTGCTTACCGTTTTTCCGCCGACGGAGACAATATTACTGAGGTCAATGCCCGCCATAAATACGATCTTCCCGCGCGTTAAAGATTCTTACACTGACGTAGTCAACACCGTACCCATATCTCTGCCCGCCTGGGCGAGCAACGCCGGTTCCTGCACAAGCGTCACCTTACCATCCTTGAGCGAGGTAAACCGGGTGACGAACAATATTCCGCCTTCCACCCGCTCCTGATAAATGGTGAAGCGCACATCGCTTACCGGATAGGGGTTCGCAGCCAATGTTTCGGATGCGCGTTTGACCGCTTCCAGGCGCGCTTTTTCCGGGCTTTTTTCCAGGGGAAGTTCGGTTTTGTGCGCATCGGTGACGCGCTCAACCTTTGTATCCGCTTTCTGTTCCGGCGTTTTTGGCGCGGCAAGCCCGGCCAGCGACTGGGTCAGGGAACTTGGGGGTAATGCGACGTTATCCATAGCCTTTATCTCCTGGAATTGAAAGTTGAGTGGTGAGAGTTGAGGGGCAGATGCCGCTTGCTCTGAATCACTCAACTCTAAACTCTCAACTCTGATCACTGAGGGGGGTGGGGGCTACTGCCCCCACCCCCCGGTAGTCAATTAGCCGATCAGCTTCAGCAGGTTCTGCGGCAGCTGGTTAGCTTGTGCGAGCACCGAGATCGAAGCCTGCAGGCGAACCTGCGCGGTTGCGAAGTTGGTGGATTCGCTTGCGATATCCA
>JAHFPR010000156.1 GCA_023269645.1 Alphaproteobacteria bacterium
CAGCCCCGCGCCGTTGATGGCAAACACCCAACCCAGCACGTCCATCAGTGTGTCGTGATTGTGCCGCAAAATTGCGTAAAAGGACACAAAGGGACGCAAAATTGCCGTGATTACTTTCTTCAACGGCCTCAATAAGTATTGAGAAACAAAGGAAAAATTGGCTCCGCGAGCTGGACTCGAACCAGCGACCCAGGGATTAACAGTCCCTTGCTCTACCAACTGAGCTATCGCGGAACAGGCGTTTGCACGTTATGGAAAGTGCGCGATACAATACGCAATATGCCAAAGTTTGCAAGCGGTTTATGGAGGGGGTTATTCCGCCCTTGTTACTGTGGCACAACCCAAGCCATCCACACGAAACTTGAGGCACATATCGGCGACATCTTCGGCGGAATTCAGAGGACCGACCTGAAGAAGAATTTTCCGCTTTGAGGTTGGGGAAGGCAGCGCTTTGGAGTTCAGGTTGTGGAGATTATAAAGGGTGATGACCTTCTGAAAATGGCCAAGTGCCTGGGATTCTCCATCAAAATCACCGATCTGAATCCAGTAATGCCCAGCGTGTGCATCGGCGACGGAGGACGGTTTTTCATCCGGGTCGGCCAGCGCAAATTTTTCCCCGATGGAATCGAGCTTCTCTGCGGCATCTGCCGGGATGGAAACTGCCTGCGCGACCTGCACTTGCGCTTCCGCTTCAGGCGCGCTTGCATCTTTCTGCGTGGCATCAATGGAGGATAGAATTTCTTCCACTTTCTGCTGCACCCGGCGATCCTTTTCCGTGGCTGCCGGTTCGGAAGGTTCTTCCACAGGATGCATCTGGATGGGAGCGGCAGGCGACGCGGGCGAGGGAAGATCGTTTTCCTCCACCGCATCCGCCTTGCCGAGCGGGGAGGCGGGTTCCTGCGTGGGAAGCACGGTTGCTGCGGCCATATGCGCTTCCTCCAGCTTTCTGGCGGCATCTTTCGCTTTTATTTCAGCATCATGTATACGTTGTTGGCGAAGCATTGCTTCCGGGAACATTTCACCCTGAGCCGGTTTTTCGGCGACCGATTTTATGGGTTGTTTTCGTTCCGGAGTTGTTTTTGCTGCTTCAGGTTTTTTGGGAAGGGTATCAAGGGTATCACGCAACACAGCATCCACATCCTGCTGCTGTATTCCGGCAGTGGTTTCGTTTTTCTGTACGGTATCAGGATGCGGCTCCACAGATGCGCCTTTTTCAAGGGTTTTTGGTTTGGAAAGGAGCGCGCTACCTTCTTTGGACGGGGCATTTTTCACTAGAGAAACGGGGGCAGATGTGGCACTTGCGGGATCCTGCCACGGGAGACTCTGTACGGGCGGGTTTTCCTTCTGTGCCTTTTGTTCCGGTGCTGAAGCGGCGGAAACAGGCGGGGCTGCATCTTCAGTTTCTTTAATTTCCCCCATTTCCTCAAGTGCGCCGGCCTGAACCGCCGCTTCCAGTGCCGCTGCTCTGGAAAGGGCGGCGTTTTCCTTATCCATTGCTTCCCGCAGGGTGGTGACGAGTTTCTGCTGTTCCAGTTCAGCGGCGGCGAGTGCTTCTTTTTTGCTATCCGCCGCAGTGTTGCCCTGTGATGAAACTGTGCCGACTTTTTCCCTGTTTTCGGAGGGGATGCGGCGGCCACTGCGCAGCGCGCCTTCCTGGCTGGCGGTGGCTTGCAGCGTATCGATTTTATCCTGCTGTTCGGTCATCTGCTGCTGCAAGGCTTCAACACGGGCGGTGGCTTCCTCAGCAGATTTTCGGGCGGATTCCAGATTGGCGGCAGGCTTCCCGGACGGATGAGATGCCTGTGGTTTTTCTGGCTGGGGCAGGGGGGCTTGAGGTGATGGTGTGTCCTGCGTCTGGATAGCGGCTATTCCCAGTGTTTTACGTTCCTCTCGTATGCGGTCAATTTCTGCCCTGGCTCGGACAACAGCTTCCAGTCTGGCACGATCTTCCTCCGCCTGAAGGCTGGCGGCTTCGGCGGCTGTAGCGAGCTTTGCCGTGAGTTCCGCGTCCTGGGTTTTATCCGCTTTATCCGGCGATTCCGGGCGAGCTTCAGGCTCCTGTTCGGGTTTTGAGCGCGGAGGCAGCATATCCGGCTTTGGCTCCGGCTTCGGCGCGTGTTTCGGCTTGGTGAGGGGCAGCCGCGCATCCGGTTTCAGTTCGGGTAGTTTTTGTTCAGGCGCAGGGATGACGGGTGTGATCTGCGGCAATTCATTCTGCTCCAGGGATTCAGGCGACTGTATAGGTTCAGGCCACTGCACAGGTTCAGGCGATTGGGCAGGTTCCTCAGGCGAGGGGGCAGGTTCCTCAGGCGAGGAGGTGGATTCAGAACTTTCTGCCGGGGCATCAGGTTGTTCGGTATTTTCCGATCGGGATGCTAGCGTATCGTTCATTTTCTGGAGGGCAAGCTGGCGATGTGCTGCCGCTTCCGCCTCGGCCAGAATTTCTGCCCGGTGTGCATCTTCCCGGTGTGCGTCTTCCTGGTGCATATCTTCTGCCCCGGATGTTGCGGCTTGAGCGGATACGGCAGTTTTCGCGGGGAAGGGGGCGTGTACTGAAGCGGGTTTATTCGGCGGGGTAGGCATGGCAGGGGCTGGCGATACGGGGATGATTGCCGGAGCCGGAGCCGCAGTACGCTGTTGCTGCGCCTGCGGTTTTGCAAGTGAACCGGGTTTGTTCAGCGGCGCGCGTGCGGCTTCGGCCACTTTATGTTCGATGGCCTGTTCGGTATTGAGGCGTTCCGCTGCGCTGCGTGCGGCTGCTTCCGCCTGTGCGATCAGTGCTTCTTTTTTGCCGGGGATTTCAGATTTTATGCTGGCAGGTTTCAGCGTTGCCGGTTTCAGGACAGGCGCGATGCCTGAAGCGGCCTGGATTTCAGGAGCATGGATTTCCGGCCTGGTTGCGCGCGGCGCGTAGGGGGCGGCGGCGGCAGTTGCTGCCGCACTTTCGGCGGCGGCGATGGCTTTCATCTTCAAGGTTTCCACATCCTGCGGGGAGAGATGCGGGGTATCCTGCATAGTGACGGGCGCGGGCTGCTGCGGCTCCCGCAGTGCGGGCTGTGCTGTTGTGGGTGCAGGCGTGGAGGAGGAGGGCGCAGATTCTTCCGTCCGACCCACCAGTGCCGCCAGTTCCTGAGTTTTCTGGCGTTCGACATCCTGCCGCGCCGCCGCCGCCTCGTTAATTGCCCGCAGGCGAAGCTGTGCCTGCTCCATGCGTTTCTGCTGTTCCGCATCCCTCCCGGCGATGAGATCGTTTATATCCGGGCCGCCTTTCTGCTGCGAAAGCGTGTGCGCGGTATCTCCGCCCCGGTTTTTCCGGGCATCGTCCGCGCCGCGATCCACCAGAAGTTTCGTCACGTCCGGATGCTTGCGTTTGGCGGCTTCCATGAGTGCGGTATCGCCGCTTGCGTTGCCGATATTCAGCTCTGCGCCGTGATCCAGCAGCAGCCTGGCTATTTCCACGTTGCCGGTATTCGCGGCGCGCATGAGCGGCGTCCAGCCTTCAGCATCTTTCGCGTTCGGGTTAGCCTTGGAGTTGAGGAGCAATTCAGTGAAGGCGGCGTTCCCTTCCCGGCTGGCGAGGTGGAGCGCGGTTGCGCCTCCGGCATTGAGCAGCATTTCCCCGATTTCCAGATTGCCGTGTGCGGCGGCGCGGTGCAGGGCGGTGGCACCGAATTTTCCGTGGCCGCTGACGGCACTTCCGTTATCCAGCAGCCCCTTGACGATAATGGCCTCGCCCTTGTCGGCGGCATCCACCAGCGGCTCACCGAAACTGACGGCCGCCCGGTTCTGGCTACTGAGGAAGGTTTGCGCGCTGGCGGGTGCGGTGGAGGCCGCAAGCCCAAGCAGGCCAACGGTTATCGCTGTTGTGAAGTGATGACGCATTACAATCCGGTATAAGATAAATATTATTACCCCACCTTCATAACCTTATCGGGCTGTAATTCCAAGTGGTTTTTAGTGGCAGTGCGGCATATTTTCCCTGCACCGATCCATCACCCTCCTGAAATTTCCCTTGCAAATACAGGATAAAATAGTGGCAAATGCAACAGAGGAAATATGCTGTTTCCCTGGAATCAGATGCGGTTCTATGGTACTATAAATTACGAATACCAAAGGGGGGGGAGTATGCCAAATGTTATTGAGCAAGCCAAACGTCAGGAGCTTATAGCCGAAGGTGCAAGCCTGAGCCTTACGGCTCCATCCATTGTTACCAGCTACAGCGTTACCACGATGGTGGGAGGCTTTCCGGTGACCACGCCGTTGATTGATGGCACGGCCAGCGCGGATACCCTCCAGCCGACGGAAACGGATGCATATGTTTTCGGATTCGGCGGGAACGACACGCTGGATGGTTTTGCCAGTGACGGCACACAATCGGGGGCGGTGCTGCTCGGTGGGGCGGGGGCGGATACCTTCGTGTTCAACACGCAAACGGCGAACGCCAACCTTGGGCTGGTGACCGGGACAATTCTGGATTTCAGCTCCGCCGATGGTGATTTCATTGACATCGCCGCTACCGGCCTGAGCTTTGCTGACCTCACGATTACATTCGACGATGACGACCATGCCAGTGCCACCATCCTGGGCGAGGGGATAAAACTGCAGGTTGCGGGCGCGGCGGGCGATCTGGTGTTTTCTGCCTCTAATATCCTGAGCGCGCTGAACGGCGGCAATGGTGGCGGAACCAGCGGCAATGATATTATCGCTGTAGGCGGAGGAGGTGGTGGTGGTGGCGGAGGAGGTGGTGGTGGCAGCAGCAGGGGCGGTTTTGTAGCCGCTGCAGGCGGCGATGATGTGATTACGGGCGGCCCCGGTGTGGATACGCTGAACGGCGATGCCGGCAATGATACCGTCACCGGCGGCGGCGGGAACGACAGCCTCCAGGGCGGCATCGGCAACGATAGCCTGAACGGCAATGGTGGCGATGATACGGTCAAGGGAAACGCGGGTACGGATACCGTGCTGGGAGGCCAGGGTAACGACAACCTGAATGGTAATGCGGATAACGACAGCGTCAACGGCAACCTCGGCAATGATGTGGCGCATGGTGGCCAGGGCAATGATTTCGTGCGCGGCGGCCAGGGCGACGACCTTGTTGCGGGCGATTTTGGCAACGATACGGTGCATGGTGATCTCGGTAATGATACGGTGCGTGGTGGCCAGGGTGATGATAACCTGTTCGGCGAAGGTGGCAACGACCTGCTTTATGGCGATAAGGGCAACGATATTATCA
>JAHFPR010000157.1 GCA_023269645.1 Alphaproteobacteria bacterium
CCGCCATAAGGATATGGATCAGGAAGCAAAAGCGGATGCAGCTCACGAGCGCGAGGAAGCCGCAAAAAAAGCGGACGCAGCCGCGCAGCCGCCGACGGCAGTCGCTCCGGCAGGCTGGAAGGCAGATGTGGAAAAGCCCACCGGCAAACAGCGTTAACCGGAAACGGAAGTTATGGATTTCAACAATCTGAAACATATGGGTGCGGTGGCGATCGCCCTGGCGGTGGTTACTCCCTCGACAACCGACGCGGAAACGCAGGAGAAGCCGCATCAAGGCGGCTGGCGGGATTATGTGGAGCCGCCGCAAAAGCCCAAAACTCCGCCCGCCGCAGCCACGCCCGCAAAGGCTCCGCCTCCTGAAAAACCCGCAGCAAAAACTCCGCCCGCAAATGCTGGCCATCCCTCGAACAAGGCTTCGGACGAGGAGGATATTTCCGTTACCGATCTTGTGAAAGGGGCTGGTAATGTTGTTGGCCGCGCCACAGGCCATGTTGTCGCCGGAACCGTTACCTTCGCGGAGGCCGTCGGCGGAGGTATTAAAGATGCCTATACCGAAGATCGGCCAGGTACGCCCGATGCGTCAGCTCAACCCAGTGCCGGGAAGCCTTCACACGCCGCTTCCGCGCCGCCGCACACAGGGGCGCAGCAGCACCCTCCCGCCCCGGCGGATGCCCGCGCGCCCGTGATAGACCCCACCGATCCGCCCATTATCTATGTGGAAACCCCGCAAGAGCTTCCCCACGCCGCGCCAGCAAAAACTGCGCACACGCTGCCTCCCGAACAGGGTATCGTGGATAACAGCCCGTTCCAGGTGGAACTCCGCGTGGGATCGCAGGCCGACCTCCCGCTCACATTTTCCGACAGTTCCGCTTCGGAGAAGAGCTATGTTACCGCCGGGGCAACACTCGGCCCGGTGCACGCATCCGGCACAGCTTCCGCCACGCTCAACATGGATACGCAAGCCCTGGGCGGAACACGCCACGGAGATTTGACGCTTGATTTGGCGGGCGGTTCCTTTGCACCGCTCAGCCTGGCTTCCGGCGAGTATCTCAATCTGGAAAATCACGGACGGATTTCGCTGGAACTCCGCGCCGCGCCGCCGATAGCGGGGGAAATGCATCCGCTTCTGGATGACGCGACACTTATGCCCGGAGCTTCCGCCGCAGTGCAGCTTGGGCACGGCCCCATCGGCAGCGTTGTTGGCCTGGAAGCAAAAATGCATCTGAACGAGCCGCACTCCGGCGCGCATACCGTGCATGACTGGCAGGCACTGGCCGTGGGCAAGATTCCGCTCGCGCAGGATGCCTCCCCACTGAAATTCGACATCGGGGTATATGCGGGCGCGGAAGGCATCGTGCATACCGGGAACCCGCTGGAAACACCGGGAACGAACCTGGTCGGCGGGCTGAGCCTCACCATCCGTGCGGCCACCACGCCGGACAAGGGGCGCGAGTAAGCCTTATTCCGCCCACAGCGGCTGTTTTATCTTCTTCAGGAACACTTCGTGCGCCGCGATTTCCTCCGGGGAGGGGGTGTGCGGACGCGCGGGGAGCACCTCGCGCTTTGCCGCCGCGATCTGCGCGGATTCCACCGTTTTCCCGGCAAGCTCCAGTGCCACCTGGCTGCCGCCCATCAGCTCCAGATACATCGCCGCCAGAAATTCCGCATCCATCAGCGCACCGTGCTTCGTGCGCGCGGTGGTATCCACATTGAAGCGGCGGCACAGCGCATCCAGGCTCGCGGGCGCGCCGGGGAATTTCTTGCGCGCGTATTTCAGTGTGCAGAATACACGCTCCTTCATGATTTCCGGCTTGCGCGCGTGGGTAAGCTCCGCGTTGAGGAACTTCACATCGAAATCCGCGTTGTGGATGATGAGCCGCGCATCGCCGATAAAGGCGAGAAAATCTCCCACCACCGCAGAGAAGCGTGGCTTATCCTTCAGGAATTCTGAGGAAATGCCGTGCACTGCCTCCGCCTCTTTCGGCACATCCCGATCCGGGTTGAGGTAGGCCTGAAAAGTCGCACCGGTGGGGATGCGGTTCCGCAGTTCCACGCAGCCGATTTCTACAATGCGGTGGCCATCTTTCGGCTCCAGCCCGGTGGTTTCAGTGTCCAGGGCGATTTCGCGTTCGTTCATAAGGAGTGCAAGTGTAAGTGGCAAGTGCAAGTACGACAAGGCTTACTTGCCACCTGGACTTGCCACTTGCACTAAAATTTCATGTACCTTCCCCGCAATCTCCTCCTTGCTGGCTGTGCCGTCAATCACGAAATGGGCGCGGGCGATTTTTTCCTCGTCCGGCCATTGCAGCGTGTGCACGGCATCCAGCTTCTCCGGATGCATCCCTTCCCGCTGCAGGGCGCGGGCACGCCTTATATGTTCCGGAGCCGAAACAACAATGACGGCGTGGCAATCCTTCTCCGCGCCCGTCTCGAAAAGCAAGGGAATATCCTGCACGATGGCCGTGGAACCCGCCGCCATCGCCGCCTGGAGGAACTGCTCGCCCGCCTGTTTCACCAGCGGATGGAGAATCGCCTCCAGTTGCCGCAGTTTAGCTTCATCAAAGAATACTATACCACCCAGTTGAGCACGATTGATGCCGCCTTGTTTATCCTTTACATCCGGGAATAGTTCCGTAATCGGAATAACAGCCTCGCCGCCGGGGGCGAGCAGTGTGTGCACCGTCGCATCCGCATCGAACACGGGTACGCCCGCTTCACGGAAACATTGCGCCGTGAAACTTTTTCCCGCGCCGATGGAGCCTGTAAGTCCGAGGATGAGCATAGGGAAGAAGGGTGTAAGGATATAAGGATATAAGGATATAAGGGTGCAAGTGATGCTTATCTTACACCCTTATATCCTTATATCCTTATATCCTTATATCCTTATATCCTTATACCCTCAATCACAAACTCCCGCATTTCCTGCGTTACTTCCGGCAAGCCGCTGAAATACCTGTCTTCCGGATCGTACCACGCCTTGAAGGCGGGCGCGGCCTGGTGCAGCAACATTCCCAAACCGTCCACGGCGGGAAGTGCCCGCGCGCGGGCAGCTTGCAGCAATGCGGTTTCCTGCGGGTTGGTCACGATGTCATAGACCACCGCATTATTGGGAAGATTGGAAATATCTATCAAAAGCGGCTCATGGCCTTTCATGCCCAGAGATGTCGTATTTACCAGCAAATTCGCTCCCTTCAGCGTGTTTTCCCTGTCCTCCCAATCGGCAATAATTATTTCGCTTACGAAATGATCTACCCCGCTGGAGATCTCTTTCTGGCCGTTTCCGGTATCCCGCTTCAGCATGGCGGTGATGCCCGCGCGGATTTCCTCTTTCAGCCGTTCCGCTTTCTCCCGCGTGCGGTTGATAATCACCAGCTCGCGGAAGGAGAGCGGCGCGCCGAGCAATCCGGCGCAGATAGCCCGCGCCGCGCCGCCAGCTCCCAGTATTACGGCTTTTTTCCCACGGAAATCCCTGTTTTTCGTCTGTTCCTGCAGATGGGTCACGAAACCATACACATCCGTATTGCGACCGTAAAGTTTCCCGTCCTTCACCACCACCGTATTCACTGCGCCGATCATGGATGCCGCTTCATCGAGGAAATCAAGATGCGGGATGATGGTTTCCTTGTGCGGCATGGTAACGCTTACCCCCGCAATGCCGCGTTCCGGAAGGGAGGCGAGGAACGCGCCGAGTTCTTCCGCCGTCACGCGCCACGCCGCATACTCCCCCGGAACGCGATAGCGTTCCAGCCACCAGCCATGTAGTTTTGGCGAAAGCGAATGGGCAATCGGGTCACCGATTACCCCCGCCAGAATCCTGGTCGCCAGAACGGGAGATTCAGTCTCCATCGGTTTTTTCCACGCGCACCGTGCCCCCGTCTTTATATTCCGTATAATACTGCATGATTTTGGCGGTGACTTCCTCCACCGAACGCCTGGTGACATCAATCACCGGCCAGCTATACTGGTTGAATATTTTGCGCGCTTCCAGCACTTCCTCCTTGATGGCATCCATATCCACATAATCCGTGTTGCGGCCTTCATGCAGGGAAACCAGCCGCGATTTCCTTATCTGCAGCAGGCGATCAGGAGTGATGACCAGCCCCACCACCAGCGGTTTTTTCAGCGTATAGAGATTTTCCGGCAGCGGGCAGCCTTTAACGTAAGGCACATTGGCGGCGTTGATGCCGCGATAGGAAAGATACACGCACGTCGGCGTTTTGGAGGTGCGCGATACCCCGACCAGCACGACATCCGCCTCTTCCAGATCGTCCGTATTCTGCCCGTCATCGTGCGCGAGAGTAAAATTGATGGCATCCACCCGCGCAAAATATTCTTCATCCAGCTGATGCTGGCGGCCAGGCGAGGCCTTCGCCTCCACACCCAGGAAGCTGGTCATCTCCCTCATCACGCGGGAAAGCACCGGAACGCAGGGAATACGCAATTTCTGGCAGGCATCCAGCAATATCGCCTGCATTTCCTGATTGATGACGGTATAAAGCACGATGCCGGGATGTTTCTCTATGCCCTCGATAGCGCGCTCCATCTGGCCGCGTGTACGCACCAGTGCCCACATATGTTCCTCCAGTGCCACTTCCTCGAACTGGGACATCACCGAGCGCACCACGGAACTTACCGTTTCCCCGGTGGAATCCGAAACCATATGCAGATGACGGATAATGCTCATACCTGCCTTGTGTATAACCTTGTGGGAAATTCTTTATTATCCGGTGATAACCTATCATGTCATCCACAGGGAATCCCCTTCGGCTTTACTATCCACATTCCCGCTTTTCCTGTCCACAGGCTTTACACAGGGGGATAATGTTTTTCCCGCTTGTGCAAAAGGATACTCGCGGATAAAGTGTGTCCGCTATTTACCAACACATACAATGGGATAAAAAATCCCGTTTTTTGTGAAACGATGGGGATAAAAACGGGGATAATGTTTCATCCGACTTTTCCACCGTACTACATCTTACTACTACTTTTATTCTTATAAGAATTATTATTATAGATTAGGGATACCTTGCGTGAATCTTTCCATACCTAAGCCGTTCCTGGAAGCCTTGCGGGGAAAACAGCCTTCTGTTCCTCCAGTATGGATGATGCGTCAGGCAGGAAGATATCTTCCGGAATATAATGCGGTGAGGAAGCAGGCGGGATCTTTCCTTGAAGTATG
>JAHFPR010000158.1 GCA_023269645.1 Alphaproteobacteria bacterium
GGCGCGAGAATGTAATAGGTGGCCAGCGCGTATTTCGTGTGCGGCAGGGAAATCTCCACGATTTCCGCGCCCGTGTTTTTGAGCCACGCCGCGCCCTGCTCCCACAGTTTCTTGATTTCAGCCGACATTCCATCCACCTGATATTCCTTGGGAATGCCGATACGCTTGCCCTTCATGCTAGCGGAAAGATTCGCCTCCCATGCGGGGACGGGCAACTCCACGCTGGTGGAATCCTTCGCATCGTAACCCGCCATATTCTCCAGCAGAATGGCGGAATCCCGCACGTTGCGCGCCATCGCACCCGCCTGGTCGAGCGAGCTTGCGAAGGCGATGATGCCCCAGCGCGAGCAGCGTCCATAGGTCGGCTTGATGCCCGCGATGCCGGTGAACGCGGCGGGCTGGCGGATGGAGCCGCCGGTATCCGTGCCCGTCGCCGCTAGGCAGAGCCGCGCCGAAACCGCCGCCGCCGAACCGCCGGACGAGCCGCCCGGCACGAGGCCGCGCGCATCGCCCTTGCGTCTCCACGGGTTGATGACGTTGCCGTGGTGGCTGGTGATGTTCGCCGATCCCATTGCAAATTCGTCGAGGTTCGTTTTGCCGAGCATCACTGCGCCCGCCGCGAACAGGCTGGCGGTGACGCTGGATTCATAGGGCGGGATGAACTCATGCAATATATGCGAAGCGGCGGTAGTGCGCACGCCCTTGGTGCAGAATAAATCCTTGATGGCCAGGGGGATGCCTTCCAGCGTACCGCCCGCACCATTTGCCAGTTTTCTATCGGATTCAACCGCCTGGTTGAGCGCGAGTTCCGGCGTTTCCGTAATGTAGGCGTTCAAGCCCCGATGCTTCTCGCAGGCGGCGATATAGGCGCGCGTCAACTCCACGGCGGAAACTTTTTTCGCCTTCAGTCCGTCCCGCGCTTCGGCGAGGGTGAGTTGGGTGAGATTCGTCATTATTCCACCACCCTGGGCACGACGAAGCACCCGAACGAAGCCTCCGGCGCGTTGGCGAGCACTGCGTCCCGGTTGCCGCCGTCCGTCACGTTATCCTCGCGGAAGCGGAGCGTGTAATCGCCCACGCCCGCCATCGGGGGAACGCTCTCAATATTCACGGCGGCAAGCTGTTCTATCCAGTTGAAAATACCGGAAAGTTCCTGCGTAAGTTTGGGCACTTCCGCGTCTTCAATGCGGATACGGGCGAGTTTGGCGATTTTCTTTACGTCAGCGTGAGTGAGGGACATGATTACTTCGCCATTTCCTTCGCCACTTCGGTGATGAATTGTTCGGTGGTGCTGCCTTTGCCTTTCCCGGCGATGTCGGCGGTTCCGCGCCCGTCGGTGAGCACTTTGTACATACTGGCTTTCAGGTGGGCGGTGAAGCCGGTGATGTCCGGCCTGCCGCCCGCCAGTTCCGCCGACCAGTTCATCGCGCCGACCAGTGCCTCCACCAGCCCCAGCGGATCAAGCGAGGTGGATTCTCCTCGCAGCCGCGCCTCGTCCATATCCGAAACCGTGCCGTGCGAGGCCTCGAATTCCTTGATGATCGTGCCGTCCGGCGCGAGGCCGGTGAGCACGGAAGTGAGGAACGCGGGCGAACGCTGGATCTGGCTGACGAGGTCGGTGAGCACGTCGCCGTCGTAATTATGTGCGACCATTGCGAAGCCACCTTCCCGCCAGGTTTCGATTTTCATCGTGGCGGCGTCGGAAATAAGGTGCGCGAGCGTTCCGCCGGTGGCTTTCAGCAACCCCCTGGCGGCGAATTGTTCCTTATAGTGCGCATCGAACACTTTTTTCAGGCGTTCCCAGAAAGGCTCCTGGAACTTGAACACGGTTTTCTTGGTGACGACGTAGGGCGTGACCCCCGCTTCCAGCGCGCGCTGGAAAAAGCAATGCGCGAGCGGCTCCAGGGAATCAAGCGGATTGTCGTAAATCACGAACATGGAATCGGCGGGCACTTCGCGCTCCAGAATCGTTTTTACCTCGCCTTTTTCGCTGCGGTAAACGATTTCCACTTTGCCTTTTTCGGGGATGTAGGCGGATTGCGCGCCATACTCCCCGCCGACGGCCTGCCGATCGAACAGCACGGGATTTTTGTAGCCGAGTGCCAGCCCCGGCACGTGGGTGGTATCGCGGCTAATGGTGATGCCGTTCCAGCCGCGCCGCAGTGCCCCGTTCGGCGATCCGAGTGGCTTGATCCCCATTGCTGCCGCCTGATCCCTGGTGGGGGTGATGGTCGGTTCCTTGAAGATGGATTTGATGCGCGCACCTGCCGTAATCGCATCCTTTACAACTTTATCGTCCGTAGCACCCCGGTGGCGGCAGGAGAAATCAAAGAACTCCCACGCGCAGGTATCCACGTGCGGCGTGATCCAGCCATCGAGGATGAGCTGCATGGTGTAGCGGGTCATTTCCTCGCCGGAAATATAGACCATCGGCGGGGTTTTCAGTTTAGGCATGGGTGCTCCCGATTGTGCATCGGCGCACTATAGGAGGAAGAAAAGCGGTTGGCAAGGAGAGCATTATATTTCGCTCCCTGTTCGGACTACTGTCCTCGCAGATGAGCCTGAGCCTTCGGCACTGAAGAGTCGCGAATTACTATCCGCGCTCCGTACCCACTGAACTCCGACCGCTGGCTAAACCGCGAAGCTGTTGCCGCAGCCGCATTTCGCGGTGGCTTTGGGGTTTTTTACCTCGAAACGCGCATCGCCGAGGGTTTCCACGTAATCGAGCACCGAGCCTTCCATATAGCCCAGCGAGAGCGCATCCACCAGCACCTCCGCGCCATCCCGCGCGAACAGCGCATCATCCGGATGTTTTTCCGCATCGAAATCGAATTTATACTGGAAGCCGGAGCATCCTCCGCCATCCACTGCCACGCGCAGGCGCACACCCGTCTTTTCCTTGCCAAGAAGGAACGCGATGCGCTTCGCCGCGCTTTCCGAGATTTCTATTTGCTGCCTGTGTTCCATACCGTATACTCTCTTTATCTGAAATTCCTGCGGCCAGAAGGCCGTAGCGGGAAGCAAACCGATAGCTACTCCTCATGCCGAAAACTGCCACATTACAGTATAGCGCAGGCGCGGGGCGAATGCTAGCCCCTCACGCCACGCATCCGGAGCGTTCGCGCGGGCGGCGGGTGGCTGAGCCTGCGCCGGAGGGACGCTCCGCCTTCCAGCGCGACCGCGACCGCATCATCCATTCCACCGCGTTCCGGCGGCTGGAGGCCAAAACCCAGGTGTTCGTCTATTACGAGGGCGACCATTACCGCACCCGTCTCACCCACAGCCTGGAGGTGGCGCAGCTCACGCGCGACATCTGCCGGGAGCTAGGGCTGGACGAGGATATTGGCGAGGCCATCGCGCTGGCGCACGATCTTGGCCACTCCCCTTTCGGCCATGCGGGGGAAGATGCGCTGCACGAGGCCATGCGCGATTACGGCGGGTTCGACCATAACGCGCAGACGCTCCGCATCCTCACGCAGCTTGAAAGCAAATACGCGGCGTTTGACGGCCTCAATCTCACCTGGGAAACTCTGGAGGGTATTGCCAAGCATAACGGCCCCGTGAAAAATCCCCCCCGCGCGCTGGCGGAATATAATGCGCGGCACGATCTGGAACTACAGAGTTGGCCGGGGCTGGAGGCGCAGATTTCCGCACTCTGCGACGACATCGCCTACAACAATCACGATATTGAGGACGGTGTGCGTGCCGGGCTGTTCGATCTGCACGCCGTGCGTGCCCTGCCGCTGATCGGCGAGGCGATGTGGGAGGTGGAGCGCGATTATCCCGACATTCCCCCCCGCCGCCTGATTTACGAAGCGAAGCGCCGCGCCATCAATTGCATGGTGCGCGATCTGGTGGCGGTGACAAGCACCCGCGTGGCGGATTCCGGGGTGAAATCGGTGGAGGAGGTGCGCGGGGCGGGCTGCGCGCTGGCGGGGCTTTCAGAGGGGGTGGAGCGCAGCGGCAACGCCGTCCGCGAATTCCTGCACGAATTTATGTACCGGCATTACAAGGTCAACCGCATGACGAACAAGGCCGCCACCGTGGTGCGCGACCTGTTCCGGTTTTTCCACGCCACGCCGGAATGCCTGCCCACCCACTGGCGGGAAGCGGCGGAGGAGGCGGGAGATATGCAATCCCGCGCTGCCGTAATTGCAGATTTCATCGCCGGCATGACCGACCGCTTCGCCTTCGAGGAACACAAGCGCATATTCGATCTGTCCTACCGGCTGATCGGAGGGGAGTGAGATGATAAGGTTTCAGATTTCAGGTTTCGGGTTTCAGAAGGTTGCTGTTTTTCTTGCGCTCTTTCTTTCCCCCCTCCCCGCGCTGGCCTGTTCGTGCCCGGCGGGGGATGTGAGCGTGGAGGAGGCGTTCGATGCGTCCGACCTCGTTTTTGTCGGGAAAGTACAGGAGCTTGCGGCGGGTTTTTACCAGGAGGATGTCCACGCCACGCTGTTTTCTCCCATCGCCGTTTACAAGGGCAGTGCCGAGGGGAAAGCAATCCCCATTGCGATGGTGGGAACGCCGGACACGTGCGATCTAACCTTCTGGCAAGGAAAGGAATACATTGTCTACGCCTCCTTCGATCAATACCACATCTACCGCGCGAGCATCTGCAGCCGGACAAATTTCTCCGCCGGGGCGGATGCCGAAAGGGAGAAACTCGCAAAGCTGGCGAAAGATACGCTGCGCAACCTTCCGCCCGGCATCGGCAAGCTCACGCCCTTTCCTGCCAAACAATAATTCCTGCCAAACACTAGAAAAACAGCTTTCAGGTTGCAGGTTTCGGGTTTCAGCTATAAAAGAATCCGGAACCTGAAACCTGTTTACTGAAACCCCGGATGAATATTTATCAGCAGATGCGCGCGCGGGTGCTGGCGGCACTGGAGGAGATGACGGCGGAGGGGGTGCTCCCCGCCGGGCTGCCGTTCGATGCCATCACCGCCGAGCCTCCGCGCGATGCTTCCCACGGCGACATTGCCACCAACGCGGCGATGGTGCTGGCGAAACCGGCGGGTAAAAATCCGCGTGAAATTGCAGCATTGCTTGCACAAAAACTGGCGAAGGTGGAGGATGTTTCCTCTGCGGAAGTGGCGGGTCCCGGCTTTATCAACCTGAAGGTTGAGGATGCCGTGTGGCAAGGGCTGGTGCGCGAGATTCTCCGGCTGGGCGG
>JAHFPR010000159.1 GCA_023269645.1 Alphaproteobacteria bacterium
GCGCGGCACATTCGTGTTCGCTACGCTGGGGCACACGACCTTGCAGGAATTGCGGGAGGCATTCGCCGCAGTGACGGGAGCCGCGCATGGCAGCACGTTCCCGGCGTGGGAGGAGCTGGACGGGTTGCTGCGCTCGGCGGGGTTTGGCGCGGTAAGCTGGCAGGAAAAAATGCTGCGGGAAGAATATCCGGATACGCTTGCACTGATGCGCAGTGTGAAGGCGGTGGGTGCGGCCAACAAGCGGGAAGACCGCCGCCAGCCCCTCACCAAGGGGGTGCTGGCTGCCGTGGAGGAATATTACGGCGCACGCCATAAAACAGAACAGGGCGGGATAGCTGCCACCTGGCAAATCCATTATGCCGTGGCACGGAAGGAGTAGCGATGCGAACGCTTTTTATCACGGGCACGGGCACGGATGTCGGCAAAACGCTGGTAACGTGCCTGCTAGGGAAACAACTTGCTAATGAAGGAAAAAAAACACAATTAATCAAGCCTATAGAAAGCGGATATAATCCAGAAAATGAAGGTGATATAATCCGATTGCTCCGCGCCATGAATCGTGAGGTAAGTGCCGAGGCGATTGCGGAAATTTCGCTCTATCGGCTGCGCGCCCCATTCTCGCCGGATATGGCCGCGCGGCGGGAGGGCGTGACGCTCGATTACCGCAATATTCTGGAGTTCTGCAGGCGGGAACGCGCGGTGGGGCAGTTGCTGATTGAAGGCGCGGGCGGGGTGATGACCCCTGTCGCGCAGTGCCATACCGTGCTCGACCTTATCGCCGATCTTGGTGCGCCTGCGCTGCTGGTGGCCGGCACGTACCTTGGTGCGATCAGCCACACGTTGACGGCACTTGCCGCGCTGGCACACCGCAGCATCCCTGTATCCGGCGTGGTGGTAAGCGAATCTTCCGGGGCAGAAAACCCATCTCTGGAAGATACAATTATCACTTTGAAAAACTTTACGGATGCGGATATGATGGCGTTGCCCAGGCTATCGGGCGAAGGGGACGAAAATGCGCCGGAACTTGTGCAATGGCTCAGGTTGGTGTGCGAGGGGATATGACGGAAGAACCGCAGAAAATAACAGAACAGGCGTTGCCGGAAACGCCAGCGGTAACCGTTGATGTGCCGGCGGCGGAAGTAGCCACGAGCGTTGCTGTTGGTGGAGTTCCCGCCGTGCGTTATGCCGGGCTTCATGCGCGGATGCTGGCCATGTTCCTCGATACGACCATGCTGCTTTTTATCATCCTGACACTGTTTCCCGGCCTGATGCAGTTCAATAACCCTGAAAACCTCCCACCGGAAATCCGCAAGCAGACGGAAGTGCTCGGAGCTGAACTGCAGTCGGGTAAAATCACCAGCGATGAATATGCAGACGGGATGGGTGTGCTGCTGAAAGAATCCGTGCATCTCAGAAAGCTGCTGCTGGAGGCGGCACTGGAAACGGTGCTGTTCGCGTTCCTCGTGATTCCGCTGTGGAAATACCGTGGGGCTACACCGGGAAAGATGATCCTCGGCATGAAAGTTGTGGATGCGAAAACGCTGGGAACGCCTACGAATGCCCAGCTTGTGAAACGCTATTTCGGCTATGTGCTTTCGTCCATCCCGCTTGGGCTTGGATTTGTGTGGATTGCGTTCAACGAAAAAAGGCAGGGCTGGCACGATATGATCGCGGATACGCTGGTTATTTATCCCAGGCCGCTCGACCCCGACTGGAAGAAAAAGCGGTTCAAACGCCAGAGCATCGTGTTCGGGACGATTATCGTCGTGCTGATTATTTATAACCACCTCCGTAATTAACAGCATCCGCCATACATATGCGCAAACTCTACCACTATCCGATTTCCCCGTTTTCCCGCAAAGTGCGGGTGATGCTCGCCGAGAAGGAATTGCCGTGCGAGGTTATCATCGAGAATTTCTGGGAGCGGCGGCGCGAATTCCTCGCCATGAATCCGGCGGCGCAGGTTCCGGTGCTGAAGGAGGCGGACGGCAGCATCTATGCCGATAGCACCGCCATCTGCGAATATCTGGACGAGCGTTACGGCGACGATCCGCAATATTCGCTCATCGGGCGATCAGTGGGGGAGCGGGCGGAAACGCGGCGCATCGCGGCGTGGTTCAACAATAAATTCTATTACGAGGTGACGAAATACATCCTCGACGAGAAAGTCTACAAGCATTACCGCCGCCAGGGCGAGCCGGATTCCGGTGCTATCCGCGCGGCGAAATCCAATATTCTCTACCATCTGGATTATATCGCCCACCTCACGCGGGAGCATAAATGGCTGGCGGGGGAGCGTTATTCGATCGCCGATATTACCGCCGCCTCGCATATCTCCGTGCTGGATTATTTCTCCGACGTGCCCTGGAACCATAGCCCGGCGGTGAAGGAATGGTACGCGCTGGCGAAATCCCGCCCCGGTTTCCGGCTGGTGCTGGAGGAACGCATCCCCGGTTTCCGCCCGCCGAGCTATTACGATAACCCGGATTTTTGAGTTGCCGCGAGGGCACTGGACGATCAGGTGTTTTAACCTCCCATCAGCCCCAGATACCACCCCATCATCTGCCGTCCCCACAGCAGGCAGGCGAGGCCGGCCAGTGCCAGCGAGGGGCCGAAGGGAAGCTGGTGGTGCATTCGCAGGCGCATCACCAGCGCGGCGAGCAGCGCAATCAGCGAGGCCAGCAGCAGGATAAGCGGAAGCTGCATCGCGCCTGTCCACGCGCCGATCCCCGCGAGCAATTTGAAATCACCCCCGCCCATGCCTTCCTTATGGCGGATGATGCGGAACAGCGTGTTGATCGTCCACGGGATAGCGTAGCCCGCTGCTGCGCCGATGGCTGCGTCATCAAGAGCGGTGAACAGGCCGAAGCCGCCCTGCGCAAGCCCCAGCGCGATCAGTGGCAGGGTAAGAATATCCGGCAGAAACATGGTGCGTGCATCTACAAAGGAAAGCACGATGAGGAGGAAACAGAACGCCGCACCCGCCGCCGCGCGCTCCGTTTCGCCGTAAAAAAACAGCATCAGGAGGCTGCACATCGCCGTGGTGAGGACGATGGCGAGCGTTTGCCCGGAAAATATTTTAAAAATAATGTGCTGCCCCGGTTCCTCATAACGCCTGTTGAGGCTGGAAACCGCCCGCGAAAGCACCACGCCGAAGCCCGCGCTGAAGCACAAGGTCGCAATAATTATCAGGGGGTTAGGAGAAAACACTGCGGTATTCCATGAAAAGTGTTTGAAAGACAATCATTTCAAATTTAATCGAAATACCACAAAACTCATGGATATTCAATAAGTTACCTGTTGACTCCGGCAAAGACTTGTGTCTATCATAGCGGTTAATGGGGCGTATGTATTAAACATATGCATTTGTTTATTTCAAGAGCCGGAGGGGATGGCCATGAAAAATTCTATCACTACTTACCAGCGGAAGCATTCAGCGGAAGCGGGCTTTACACTTATCGAATTACTGATCGTCGTTGCAATTTTGGGCATCTTGGCCGCTATCGGTATTCCGCAGTATCAGGGTTATCAGGCGAACACCAAGATCAATGCAACGAAAACCACGCAAACCAACGTGGTGAACTTCCTGGCCAACGAAATGGCCAAGTGCTCTTCGGGTGCTACGAACATGATTGAAGGTGCTGCTGCGCCGGTAGTGTGCGCTACCTCTACCACCGCGCTGATTGAAGCGGCGATGGTATCTTATGGCTCCAGACAGGCATGGCAGAACCCGTACACTCCGGCTAATCCTGCTGTGATTGCCGGTGCTGCGCCTGTTGCTCCTGCGGCGGGTGATGAGGGCAAGACTTTTGTGGACGGCACGACTTCATTAACGCAAATTACCGTTACCAGTATCTATCTGGATTCTGCTGCGGCATTCCAGACGGTCACGGCATCGCTCATCAAAGAGTAGTGCATCGAGTACGGAGGCGGGGTGCAATATCCCTGCCTCCATATGGGGATTACTCCCGCGCCTCATTCTGGAAGGATATCCCCTTGTGACAGCCATAAGGGGATATGCTTTTTCAGGGAAAAAATCGGGGTCAGGGGAAAATCGGGGAATGCGCGGCTTTACACTTATAGAACTGATGATCGTGGTGGGGATACTCGGCGTTCTTTCGATGATCGCCATCCCGATGTACCGCGGCTATACGGATACCGCGAGGATTTCGCTGGTGAAAAACAATCTCCGCACCGTGTATCTGCAGGAGCGCGAGTATTTTGTCAATAACAATGCCTATTATTCTACCGGCCCCGCCTGCACACAGAGTTTTGCGGCCATCAATACCAATCTTTTTTCCAACAAGCAGGTGCTCAGCACCGCAGATAATTTCACCTATTGCATCCTGCAGAACACTACGGCGGATTTTACGGCAAGGGCGGTGGAGATAGGCGGGCAGGGCAGAACTTATACGCTGGATTATAATAATGTTGCGAATTTCTAGGTGGTGCTGATTTCCAGGGCGGGGATATGGGGAAAAGGTTGCAGAATCAGGAGTCGGAGGCCGGGAATATCCTGGTGGCTTCCATGCTGCTGTTGCTGGTGATGAGCCTGATGGGGGTCGCGCTCGTGCAGACCGCCATGAAAAATTCACGCACGGCCTCGGTGAAAACCATTGATTCGGAAGTGTTCCACATTACCGAATCCTGCAGGCAGGAATCCATGAACTGGATACGCGCACAGACACAGCCTCCGGACGCTTCCAACCTGCCGCACGTCATCGCCCGCGCGAACCTGAACCATCTGCTGGTAGGCAATGAAACGCAGGCCATCAGCCAGAAACTTCAGGGCTACGGCTATGGCTGCACAATCACCAGCGTGGCCATCCAATCTGCCAACGCGGATGGATCGGGGGCGGGATCGGACGTAGGCATGAGCGGCGGGTATGGTGCTTCCGGCGATCTCACGCCCAAATATTATTACCAGGTGGATGCCACGGGCACGGGGCCGCAAGGCGCGTCCAAGCGCATTGTCACACTGGTTTCGCTGCAATATTGAGAGAGGGGAAGGATGAAGTTCGCTAACAAAAAAAATCCGTCATCGCCTGAATTGCCGCAGGCAATTCTAGGGCGATCCATCCGTGTGCGTTGCGCACAAAACAGTTGGATGCCCCTAGAATTTGCTATGCAAATTCAGGGCATGACGAAAGGATGGT
>JAHFPR010000160.1 GCA_023269645.1 Alphaproteobacteria bacterium
TCGCCGGTGGATTTCATTTCCGGCCCCAGGATCACATCCACATCCGCGAAGCGCGCGAAGGGGAACACCGCTTCCTTTACCGCCACGTGGCCTTTGCGCCCCAGCCCGCCTTCGAGCGTTTTTAATTGTGGGAAGGCGGAGAGCTTCTCGCCCGCCATCACGCGCGCAGCGATTTTTGCCACCTGCACCCCGGTCGCCTTCGCCACGAAGGGCACGGTGCGGCTGGCGCGCGGGTTAGCCTCCAGAATATACAGGTCGTCGGCCTTCACGGCATATTGCACGTTCATCAGCCCGTGCACTTTCAGAGCCTTTGCAAGCGCGACAGTTTGCTTCCGGATATGCTCAATGGTGGTTTCCGAAAGCGAATAGGGCGGCAGCGAGCAGGCCGAATCGCCGGAGTGAATCCCCGCTTCCTCCACGTGCTCCATGATGCCCGCGATGAACACGTTTTCGCCGTCGCCGATCACATCCACATCCACCTCCGTGGCGTGGTTGAGGAAGCGGTCGAGCAGCAGCGGGCCGCTCTCGAAACATTTGGGGAAGGCACTGAGGTATCGCTCCAGTTCGCCGGCATTCCGCACTACGCGCATCGCCTGCCCGCCGAGCACGAAGGATGGCCGCACCACAATCGGGAAGCCGAGGCGCGCGGATTCCTCCGCAACTTCCTCCAGCGAACGGGCGATGCTGTTCTCTGGCTGTTTCATGCCGAGTTTATCCAGTAAATCCTTGAACAGTTCCCGGTCTTCCGCCAGATCAATCGCATCCGGCGACGTGCCGATGATGGGGATACCGGCCTTCTCCAGCCCCCGCGCGAGCTTCAGTGGGGTTTGCCCGCCGAACTGCACGATCACGCCCTTCACCGTGCCGCACTCCATCTCGCGGGCGATAAGCTCGGTGACATCCTCCAGCGTCAACGGCTCGAAATAGAGCCTGTCCGAAGTGTCATAATCCGTGGAAACCGTTTCCGGATTGCAGTTGACCATGATGGTCTCGTAGCCCGCCTCCTTCAGCGCGAACGCGGCATGGACGCAGGTATAATCGAACTCGATCCCCTGCCCGATGCGGTTGGGGCCGCTGCCGAGAATGATGATTTTAGTGGCGTTGCTTGGGTTGGCTTCGCAAGAGTTCGGAGTTCGGAGTTCGGAGTTCGGTGGTCCGTTCTTACTGAACTCTGAACTCTGAACTCTGAACTCCGACCCCCAATACGTCGAATACATATACGGTGTCATCGCCTCGAACTCCGCCGCACAGGTATCCACGCGCCGATAGGTGGGGCGGATGCCTGCCTTATGCCGCACCTGCCGTACTTCTTCCGTTTTTATACCAGAAAGCTCCGCGATTCTTGCGTCGGAGAAGCCCATCTGTTTCCAGCGCAATACGTCATTCCCGCGAAGGCGGGAATCCATCTCACCACTTGTCCATGCCTCACTATGGATTCCCGCCTTCGCGGGAATGACGGCGGTTTTTATTTTTTGTTCCTCCTCCACAATCTCCCGAATCTGCTCCAGGAACCACGGATCCCAATCCGTAAGTGCGTTCACCCGCTCCAATGTCCAGCCCTCGCGGAAGGCCTGCGCGATGAGCAAAATGCGCTTGGGAGTTTTGAAGGAAAGCTCGAATTCCAGGTCTTTCTCCGGCTTTTCATCCAGCCCGCTCAAGCCGGTTTCCAGCGAGCGCAGTGCCTTCTGGAGGGATTCCTGGAACGTGCCGCCGATGGCCATCACCTCGCCTACGGATTTCATGGCGGAGGTGAGCACGGGGCGCGTCTGCATGAATTTATCGAAGGTGAAACGCGGGATTTTTACCACCACATAATCAATGGTCGGTTCGAAACTCGCGGGCGTGACCTTCGTGCAATCGTTCAATATTTCATCCAGCGTATAGCCCACCGCCAGCTTCGCCGCGACTTTCGCAATGGGGAAGCCGGTGGCCTTGGAGGCGAGCGCGGAGGAACGCGACACGCGCGGGTTCATCTCGATCACCACCATGCGCCCGGTTTTCGGGTCGAGGCCGAACTGCACGTTGCTGCCGCCCGTTTCCACGCCGATCTCGCGCAGCACGGCAATCGAGGCATCCCGCATGATCTGGTATTCTTTATCGGTGAGCGTCAGCGCGGGGGCGACGGTGATGGAATCGCCGGTATGCACGCCCATCGGGTCAACATTTTCGATGGAGCACACGATGATGCAGTTGTCGTTTTTATCGCGCACCACCTCCATCTCGTATTCCTTCCAGCCGAGCAGCGATTCATCAATCAGCACTTGTGTAGTAGGGGAAGCATCAAGGCCGGAGCGCACGATTTCCTCAAATTCCTCCTCCGTCGTGGCGATGCCGCCGCCGCTGCCGCCGAGGGTGAAGCTGGGGCGGATGATGGTCGGCAGGCCGATGGTTTGCAGTGCCTCGCGCGCTTCCTCGATGGAGCCGACCACCGCGTTGCGCGGCACGGCTAGCCCGATATTCGCCATCGCCTCGTTGAAGCGTTTGCGGTTTTCGGCCTTGTCAATCGCATCCGGCGAAGCACCGATAAGCTGCACGTTATATTTCGCCAGCACACCGCTATGGTGCAGTGCCAGCGCGCAGTTGAGTGCCGTCTGCCCGCCCATCGTGGGGAGGATCGCATCCGGACGCTCCCTGGCGATAATCTTCTCCACCATCTCCGGGTTGACCGGCTCGATGTAGGTGGCATCCGCCAGCTCCGGATCGGTCATGATGGTGGCGGGGTTAGAGTTCACCAGAATAATGCGATACCCCTCCTCGCGCAGCGTTTTGCAGGCCTGTGTCCCCGAATAATCAAACTCGCACGCCTGCCCGATAACAATCGGCCCCGCGCCGATGATAAGGATAGATTTTATGTCAGTGCGTTTAGGCATTTTTGTTCTTTATCTCATTATCTCGTTTATCTTTGAAATAGTTATTCCCATATATGCTCTTATTCGTTATGGATTCCCGCTTTCGCGGGAATGACGGAGTTTTGTTTTTCTGTCACCACACACTTGTTTAGTTTGTCATGCCGTCTTTATGACGGCATCCAGCCTCTTGCAAAAGCCAGACCCCGTCATGCGACGGGGTGACAGTTGTTCACCGCCTTCACAAATGACGCATTATGCAAGTTTTTCCCGCAACAACCCACTCACCCGCGTTAACTCAGGGCAATAGAGTTTCACGCGCTCGTAGATGGCCTTGGCGATTTCTTCATCATAGGTGTGCGAAGTTTCGTCTCGGTCTTCCAACATCGCGAGCCAGAGTTTTTCATCATCAATCCACCCCGCCGCATATGATTTTTGCAACGCTTCCTTGGGGAATTTCACCTCCACCCCCTGTTCCAGCAGCACATCCTTCATCGCTTTCCAGCACAGCTCGAAGCTGAATTCAAAACGCTGGATGATGCCGTCAATGGAAAGTTCTTCCGTTTCCGGCTGCAAAAGTGCCAGTTGCAGCTTGCGAACGGCTTTTTCCAGTTTCAGCAGCTTGTTATCTGTTTTGTTCATACACTACGACTTTGTCTTGTTCGATATTGCGAAGCATATCCTTATTCTTCAGCCGACTCAAGTTGACGCAATCAATCTCCAACAACGTATCCGCCTTCTCGACGATCTCCTGTATTTTCCACCACTCCTCCTGGGAAGCACTGGGGCAGAGAACGGCCAAGTCAATATCCGCCCTGCCTGTATTATCCCCCCGCGCGCGCGAGCCGAACAGGTAGATGGCCTCCACGAAGGGCAGGGCTTTCAGGTGCTCCAGAAAGGCGTAGTGGGATATGTCGGTGCGTTTAGGCATGAGCAGCCTCCATCATCGCCACAAACCTTTCAAACAAATAGAAACTGTCGCGTGGCCCCGGCGAGGCTTCCGGGTGATGCTGCACGGAAAATACCGGCTTGCCCTCCAGCCTTATTCCCTCATTCGTATTATCGAACAGGGAGGTATGCGTTTTGATGACGCTGGCGGGCAGGCTGGCTTTTTTCACCATGAAGCCGTGATTCTGGCTGGTGATTTCCACCTTGTCGGTCTGAATATCGTACACCGGATGGTTCGCGCCGCGATGCCCCTGCTGCATCTTTTCCGTTTCGCATCCCAAGGCCAGCGCAAGCAACTGATGCCCCAGGCAGATGCCGAAAATCGGGATATTTTCCGCCAGCAGCGTGCGGATGGTGGGCAGCGCGTATTTCCCCGTTGCTGCCGGGTCGCCGGGGCCGTTGGAGAGGAAAATGCCGTCCGGCTTATACGCCAGAATATCCGCCGCGCTGGTGGTGGCCGGAACCACCGTCACCTTGCAGCCCACATCCACCAGGCAGCGCAGGATGTTGTATTTCGCGCCGAAATCGAGGGCTATGACGTGGTGGGCAGCAGGGAGCAGGGAGCAGGGAGTGCTGCTTTTTTCTGCGCCTTGCTCCCTGCTCCCTGCTCCTTGCTGCCACTGCCCCTCGCTCCACGCATACGCCTTCCCGCACGTCACGCGCAGGGCGAGTTCCTGGCCTTCCATGCCGGGATGCGTCTTCACTGCCGCACACGCGGCTTCAATATCCGGCGCGCCTTTTGTGCTGAACACGATGGCGGCGTTCTGTGCGCCCGCTTTTCTTATATGCTGTGTCAGCGCGCGGGTATCGAGGCCGCAGATGCCGGTGATGTTGTGCTTCCGCAGCCAATCATTGAAATGCTGTTCGGAGCGATAATTGCTGGGATTGGTGATGTCCGCGCGCAGGATGATACCCGCAGCCTGCGGTTTTGCGGATTCAATATCCTCCGCATTCACGCCCGTGTTGCCGATATGGGGGAAGGTGAAGGTGATGATCTGCCCGGTATAGGAGGGGTCGGTGAGGATTTCCTGGTAACCTGTCATCGAGGTGTTGAAGCAGATTTCCCCCAGTGCCATGCCCTCCGCGCCCACCCCGTATCCAAAAAAAACGCTGCCATCGGCTAACACCAGGGCAGCGTTTTGCATCCTTTGCGGATGATTCTCCGTAGTCGGTTCGGGCATCTCTAGCTCGTTTGGATTTGGGGGAAAATAAGCGGGGGAAGGGGGGATGTCAAGCGGGATTTGAAACGCCCTGTGGAAGGGGCTATCAACTATAGTGTTTCCAAATAATATTCTTACAGAATATTATTTGGCATACGCTGC
>JAHFPR010000161.1 GCA_023269645.1 Alphaproteobacteria bacterium
GCGCTACTCTCCGGCGTTGCGGTGCGCAACCGTGAGCCTTATGCGCCGCCCGCCAATACACAAAGCAAAAAGAATCACCACAAAAACCGATTCAACCCCGGCAATCCCGATTTCGTGCAGTTGTACGACAAAAGCACCGGCGCGCGCACCTACGCGGGCGTTTACATGGTCGGCGATGCGCAACGCCTCGCCACCCTGGCGGAGCATCTTAAACAACATGGCCTCACTATCCACACCAGCACCGAGAAAATGATGGTTCTGACCGTAGACCTGCGTGGGGAAAACCTGCAGGAGGTGTCGGCGAAGGTAGCAACCGCACTGCAGGATAAAAACCAGATGATGCCCGCCGGAAAAATCTCTCCGGATAAAACTTCCAACCCCGGTACGCCGCCTGCGCTGCCGACGCACAGACGCGCGCCCGGCTCCTGACCAACAAAAATAATGCGCCAGCTTTCCGCTGGACTTGCATCCGCGCGCCGCCTAAAGTCAGCCCATGACAAACGTGCAGCCCACCACGCTCCAACAGTTCTCCGAAGTTTCCGCCGCCAGACGGAAACAGGAGAATTTTCCCGTAGCATCCTGGTTTCTGCCGCGCCATGCACGTGCGGCGACCCTCGCCTTTTACCACTTCGCCCGCCATGCGGATGACATCGCCGACAACCCCGCGCTTTCCCGCGAGGAAAAACTCGCCGCGCTCGCACCCGTGGGGCGTGCCCTGCTCGCGGGGGATAAAGCCGCGCTCCCCGAATGGGCGCGCGCCTATCATCATCACGTGCAGCTTGGGGATGTGGATTGCAGGCATGGCCGCGCGCTGCTTTCCGCCTTCATGCAGGATGCCTCCAAAGGGCGTTATGCGAACTGGGATGAACTGCGCGATTATTGTATGCGCTCGGCGGCTCCGGTAGGGCACGCGGTGCTGGAAATCCACCGTGAATGGCGAGCGGATATTCATGCTTCGGACGCGCTCTGCAACGCGCTGCAGCTTCTCAACCATCTGCAGGATCTGAAATCCGATTTTATGGAACGCCACCGCATTTATCTGCCCATCGGCTGGCTGGATAATCCGGATCATCTTTCGGGGGATTTCGCCACGCCGGATGTGCGGCAGGCCATCAACCGCGCGCTCAAGAAAGTGGAGGCGATGCTCGTGGAAGCCGCCCCGCTGCCCGGCACGATCTCCGGCTTCCGCCTGCGCGCGGAAATCTGCACCATCCTGAATGTCGCCCATGCGCTGGCGCGGGAGCTGAAAACGCGCGATCCCATCGGCACACGGGTGGAGCTATCCCTCTTGCAGAAATGCTCCTGCCTGGCGCGCGGCATCGGCATGGCGTTCCGGCAGCGTGGGGGCGCGCGGAGGTTCAGCATCCTCCGCGCCGCGCGCACCTCGTTTTTCTGGCCAATCGTCGGGCTTCCGCGAGAGAAACGCGCGGCGATGGCGGCACTTTACCGCTTCTGCCGCGTGACGGATGATGCGATAGACGAAGCCCCCTCGGCGGAAGAAATCCAGCGCAATCTGCATTTCTGGCGCACTGAGGTGGCCGCGCTCTACAGCGACGCGATTCTCGCCTATCCTTCCCACCCGGTCACGCGGGCACTGCTGCCCGCCGTGCGGAAATTCCACTTCCGGCGCGAACATCTGGAGGGTATCCTCGACGGGCTTGCGATGGATGCTTCCGGAGCGATGCTGCGCCCCTCCGCCTATCAACTCGACCGCTATTGCTACGGCGTGGCTTCCTGTGTGGGGCTGCTTTCGGTGGCGATTTTTGGCTATACGAACCCGCAGGCAGAGGAGTTTGCGATTCATCTTGGCAAGGCGTTCCAGTACATCAACATCCTGCGCGACGTGCGCGAGGATGCTGGTCGCGGGCGCATCTATCTTCCGCAGGAATTACTCATGGAACATGGGTTGGGCAGGATTACACCGGAAGCATTGTGTCATCCTGAGCGCAGCGAAGGATCCCATGCGGCGGGAGATCCTTCGCCTTTGGCTCAGGATGACAGCATTGCCCTGCGTCTCCGCCCCGTGCTTGCGGAGCTTGGGAAACTGGCGCGGAACCACCTCGCGCAGGCCGATGAATTCCTGCCCCCCGAAGACCGCAAAAGCCTCGCGCCCGCGCTCGCCATGCGCCGCATCTACACACGCTACCTGCCGATGATGGAGGCGCAGGGCTGGAACATCGCCGCCCCCCGCGTCCGCCTTCCGGGCTGGAAGAAGCTGTGGCTGGCGATAAAAAGATGATGCACGGCGCGCCGCTCGATATACTCCGGAACATTTATGGCTATCCTGAATTTCGCGGGCAGCAGCGCGCGGTCATCGAGCACGTCATCGCCGGTAACAACGCCTTCGTGCTGATGCCGACCGGTGGCGGAAAGTCGCTGTGCTACCAGATTCCTGCCTTGTGCCGGGAAGGCGTGGGCATCGTGATTTCCCCGCTGATCGCCCTGATGCAGGATCAGGTGGAGGCACTGAAGCTGCTTGGCATCCGCGCCGGAGCCATCAACTCCGCCATGCCGCCTAACGTGATTTCCGGAGTTATCGCCGCGATGCGGAACGGCGCAATTGATCTCGTCTATGTCGCCCCCGAACGGCTGCTGACACCGGATTTCCTCAGCCTCCTCTCGGAAATACGCATCGCGCTTTTCGCCATTGACGAGGCGCATTGCGTCTCCCAGTGGGGGCATGATTTCAGGCCGCATTACACGCAGCTCGTCGCGCTCGCGGAGCGTTTTCCCGGCGTACCGCGCATCGCGCTCACCGCCACGGCGGATACGCCCACCCGCACAGACATCGTGGAGCGGCTCCGGCTCGCGGACGGCAGAACCTTCATCGCCGGGTTCGACCGCCCGAATATCCGCTACCACATCGTGGAAAAGAAAAACGCAAAACAGGAATTGCTGGAATTCATCCGGAAGTTTCACGCGGGCGAATGCGGCATCGTTTATTGCCTCTCCCGCGCGAAGGTGGAGGAGATGGCGGCGTGGCTCCGCGAACAGGGCATGAACGCGCTGCCCTACCATGCGGGCATGGAATCCGCCGACCGCGCGCGCCATCAGGATGCGTTCCTGAAGGGCGAGAGCGTCATCATGGTGGCGACCATCGCATTCGGCATGGGCATTGACAAGCCGGACGTGCGGTTCGTGGCGCATCTGCACATCCCGAAAAACATCGAGGCCTATTACCAGGAAACTGGCCGCGCCGGGCGGGATGGCCTGCCCGCCGATGCCATGATGTTCTACAGTGCCGGGGATGCCGCCACCCTGCGCGGTTTCATCGAGCAATCCGACGCGCAGGACTCGCAGAAACGCATCGAGCACCATAAGCTGAACGCGCTGCTGGGGCTGTGCGAGGCCTCGTGCTGCCGGAGGCGGATCATGCTGGAATATTTCGGCGATGCGGAAAGCAATCCTTGCGGCAATTGCGACATCTGCCTCACGCCGCCGGAAACTTTCGACGGCACGGTGGCGGCACAGAAGGCGATCTCCTGCGTGTACCGCACAGGCCAGCGTTTCGGCGTCGGCCAGCTTGTGGATGTGCTGCACGGAAAGGAAACGGAGCGCGTCCTGCGCTTCGGCCATAACCATGCAAGCACCTTCGGCATCGGCAAGGAGTTCGGCAAACCCCAGTGGCAGAGCATCTACCGGCAACTTGTGGCGCAGGGATTGCTGAAGGTGGATGTGGCGCAGCATGGCGGCATCAGCATCACGGAGCACGGCTTGCGTTTCCTGAAGGAAAAGGAAACCCTGCGACTGCGGAAATATACGGGCAAGGAACGGACAGCGCGCGAGGCCAGAACCGCCACGCCGCCCGCCATGCTGGAACAGGAGGCGGATCAGCAGTTATTCGCCGCCCTTAAAATGCTGCGGCGGGAACTCGCCACACAGGAAAACCTGCCGCCCTACGTCATCTTCCACGATAAAACCCTGCGTGAACTGGTGCTCCGCAAACCATTCTCACTCGATGAAATGTCCGGCATCAGCGGCATCGGCCAAGCAAAACTGGCGCGGTACGGGGAAGTGTTCCTGAAGGCGATTGCGGAGCATCAGGCGGCAACGTCCTGACCATGTCATTCCAGCGAAAGCTGGAATCCAGCGTGGCGTGTCTACGCCACTGGAAACTAGACTTTGAACAAAATCCTGCAAGGGTATTTTATCGCCGCAGACGCGGCTCTGCTGGATTCCAGCCTTCGCTGGAATGACAATACTTTGAGGTTTCGGAAATTCGATCATCCATCATCCGATCATCCATCATCTATCTCACCATTCCCCCTGCGCCTTTTCAATATGCCCGCGTATAACGGACATGAAATGCGCGAGGTTGCGGATCTGCACCCCCTCGGAGGCTTTAGTGATGTTACGCAGCATCAGGTGGAGATCGTCCTTCGCGCGCGGGGTTCCCCTGGTGTCGTGGTCGGAATCCATCTGGCGGATGACATCCACCACAAACTGCACGGCTTCGTAGAGTTTCATCGGAAGCTGCGCGCGATCATAGAGTGCCTTCAGGCCGCCGGAGCGGTCACTCGCCAGCTTGTGCACGTTCGTATAAGGCAGGCCGGTGAGCCGCGAAAGGCTGATTTCGAACAGGGTCAAGTGCCCCATCGCCAGGGCGGAAAGCGGGGTAATGTGGCCGAGCTGCTCCAGCCCTTCGAGAAGCTGGGTGAGTTTGCCGTTCACCGGATGGAGGGCTTCCTCCAGCTTGCTTTCGGATTCCAGCCTGTCAGCGAGTTCCATCAGGTCGTCATCCACCGCCTGCATCCCAATAAACTTGAAGGCCGCCACTTCCGAGCTTTCCTGGAAGAACGCGCCGATGTCGCTGAAGGATTGCTCGTATTTCTTTTCGAGCTTTTTCTGGATGGCCTTGGATACCTTACGTGTAATCTGCGAAATCAGGCCGGAGGAAAGTGATCCGCGCGTGATCAGCGATTCCACGATCCGCTCTTTATCCGCATATGAGGTAAGCACTTCCTCATAGGTGGTTTCAGAAATTTTAGCACCCTCATTCTGCAGGAGGCGGTTCACAACCTCCTCGCTCTTGGTGTTCACCAATTCCCGCGAGATGCTTTCGGGAACCCTGGAGCGGCTTGCAA
>JAHFPR010000024.1 GCA_023269645.1 Alphaproteobacteria bacterium
GGCCGGGATCCATGCCGCAACGAGTACGTGGTTAGATGGATGTCAGCCTTCGCTGGCATGACAAAGCTAGGTTGGCAATATGAAGTTAACCATTTATGACGTTGATTATGCTCCTAAAGAGCTTTCTGCCCAAGTGCCTATTGAAGTGGATCTTTTAAGAATGATACCAGGATCGGATCGTCCTGATTACTGGCTGGAAAAGACAAAGTTGCCACTAAAATGGTTGGATAACGATATTGAGAAAAGCATACCCCATATAATAGTTTGCGCCAGGTGGGTAGGCACAGAAATAGGGACTAATTTTAAAAAACTTCCTGTTGGAATTGCCTACATTACAGACCAGACTCTTTTAGAAGATGAAGTGCTCAGTTTTGAAAAATGTAAGTATATAGCAATAGGAACAGCCAGCGTAACTTAGACAACTAATATGGCAAATCTAAAGAACTTAAAACTCCGGATCAAAAGCGTAAAAAATACGCAGAAGATCACCAAGGCGATGAAGATGGTCGCGGCAAGCAAGCTGAAGCGCGCGGTGGAGCGCGCCCAGTCCGCGCGCCCCTACGCCGAGAAAATGGAGCGGATGCTTGCGGCACTTGCGGGGAATGTTCCGGCGGAAAACGCGCCGCCGCTGCTGGTCGGCAGGAAAGAGGATAAAACGCACCTCATCATTGTCGCCACGGCGGATAAGGGCTTGTGCGGCGGGTTCAATTCCTCCATCGTCAAGGGCGTGAAGGAGCAGGTAAAAACCCGCCTTGCGCAAGGGCAGGAGGTAAAGCTGCTGCTCATTGGCCGCAAGGGCTACGAGCAGATCCGCGCGCTGTACCGCGACCGCATCGTGCACCGCATCAGCACACTGGAATTCCGCCAGCCGCAATACGGCACAGCGGAGGAGGCCGCACACCACGCCATCGCAATGTTCGAGCGCGGCGAAATTGATTCCTGCACCATCATCTATAACAAATTCGTCAACGCCCTCACCCAGAAAGTGACAGTGCATCCGCTCATCCCGCAGGAACTCCCTTCCGTCAAGGAACCTTCTCATGCAGCGGAATCAGTCTATGAATACGAGCCGGAGGAAGAAGAAGTTCTGAAGCGTCTTCTGCCGCTGAATATTGCAACGCAAGCGTATCGCGCGCTGCTGGAGAATGCGGCCTCCGAGCAGGGCGCGCGGATGACAGCGATGGACAGTGCCACCCGCAACGCCGGACAGATGATCAACAAGCTGACCCTGGTTTACAACCGCACCCGCCAGGCCACGATTACCAAGGAACTGATTGAGATTATTAGTGGTGCGGAGGCACTCTGATGGAGCCGCAGGAATATCAGATCATGGCAGCGATTGAAGACCGCCACTGGTGGTTCGCCGGAAGGCGGGAGATCGCCGGAAGCCTGCTTGCCCGGTTCCTGCCTGCCATGCCGCAGGCGGAGTGCCGCATCCTGGAAATCGGCTGCGGCACAGGAGGCAACCTGGCCATGCTGGCGAAATTCGGCCAGGTTTACGGTATGGATCCCCAGGAAGATGCACGCGGCTATGCGCAGGCCAAGGGCATCGCGCGCGCAATCCGCGCCGGGACGCTTCCCGAAACCACCGGCTTTGAGGGCGAACAATTTGATGCGGTGGTCATGATGGATGTGCTGGAGCATATCACGGATGACAGCGCGGCACTGCGGAAGGTGCGGGGTGCGCTCACACAGGATGGCGTGTTGTTCCTGATGGTTCCCGCCTATCAGTTCCTATGGTCGCCCCATGATGTGGCACTGCATCACCATCGGCGCTACAACAGGCGTAAGCTGCAACGCGTGGTCGCGGCAAGCGGATATAAGGTCACGTACCTCAGCTATTTCAATTTCCTCCTGTTCCTCCCTGCGGTGCTGGTACGCCTTTATAAAAAGGTGAAAGGCGGAGAGAAGGCGGTGAGTGACACCGCAGGCGTACCCGCTTCCTGGCTGAATGCCATCCTCTGCCGTATCTTCAGCAGTGAACGGTACGCGCTTGGCAACATCGCTTTGCCTTTCGGAATTTCCTTGGTATTAATCGCAACCCCCTGCGCAGAGGTGGTGTAGGTATGGTGAAGGAGCGGCCTGTAAAACTAAGCAAGGAAGAAAGAAAAATTTTCCGCTACACTTCAGGCGTGTTTATGGCCTTTAATGTCGGGGTGAATTTTTTGCTTACGTTTGCAGTGCTTCCGGGTTCAGGTATTTTAGAAAAGGTGAATTTTGAGAATCCAAAAAATTTAGCAATTATAACGCTCGGCACCCTTGTATGGACATATCTTTTTGGTTACGTACTCGTTTCTTCAATAATTAAGAACAGGCTCAAAGCAAAGCTATTTATACTAAACAAAAAAACTATGACGTCTGAATTAATCAAAGCGGTATATATTAGATGGGCATGGACAACAATATTAGCATATGTAGGTACTTCCCTCCTCATTGCGTTGTTGAATTCAGCTTCCGGCGGAGGCCCCAACATTGCGGGTGTAATAATGTGGGTTACAGAGGCTTCCCTTTTTGAATACACCTGTATCTATTTTTACCGAAAGAAGTTTTTTAATCTTCAATCGGAAAAAGCATTAAAAGCATAACCAACGGAGCGCATCATGGCTGAAAAAGAAAAGAAGACCGGCAAGAAAATCTCGGCGATTAAATCCACGGTGAAGAAAATTGTGGAGAATGTCGAGAAGCATACCGGGCATCACGGGGCTTCCGCCACCGGCGTCGCCCCCGTCCGCAAGGCGAAAAAATCCGGACTCAAGGGAAAAATCACGCAGGTGATTTCTGCCGTGGTGGACGTGCGCTTCGATGGCAACGAACTGCCGCCCATCCTCTCCGCGCTAGAAACGGAGAATCATGGCCGCATACTGGTGATGGAAGTGGCGCAGCATCTCGGAGAGAATTCCGTGCGCGCCATTGCGATGGATTCCACAGATGGCCTCGTGCGTGGCCAGGAAGTGATTGCAACCGGCGAGCCGATTTCCGTGCCCGTCGGCCCCGAAACGCTGGGGCGCATTTTTGACGTAATCGGCAATGTGATTGACGAGCGCGGCGAATGCAACGCGAAGCACTATCTCCCCATCCACCGCGCCGCACCGGAATTCGTGGATCAGGCCACCGAAACGGAAATCCTGGTGACGGGCATCAAGGTGATTGACCTGCTCGCGCCCTATTCCAAAGGCGGCAAGATTGGCCTGTTCGGTGGCGCGGGCGTGGGCAAAACGGTGCTCATCATGGAGCTTATCAATAATATTGCGAAAGCGCATGGCGGCGTATCGGTGTTTGCGGGCGTGGGCGAGCGCACCCGCGAGGGCAACGACCTTTACCATGAAATGATCGAATCCGGCGTTATCAACCTCAAAGACATGAGCAAATCCAAGGTGGCACTGGTCTACGGCCAGATGAACGAGCCGCCCGGAGCGCGCGCGCGTGTGGCACTCAGCGGGCTGACCCAGGCCGAATATTTCCGCGACGAGGAAGGGCAGGACGTGCTGTTCTTCGTGGACAACATCTTCCGTTTCACCCAGGCGGGCGCAGAAGTTTCGGCACTGCTGGGGCGCATTCCCTCGGCAGTGGGCTACCAGCCAACACTCTCCACCGACATGGGCGCGCTGCAGGAGCGCATCACCTCCACCAAGAAGGGCTCCATCACCTCGGTGCAGGCGGTGTATGTGCCTGCGGACGATTTGACCGACCCGGCTCCAGCCACAACTTTTGCTCACCTTGATGCGACGACGGTGCTCAGCCGCCAGATCGCGGAACTCGGCATTTACCCGGCGGTGGATCCACTGGATTCCACCAGCCGGATTCTTGATCCGCGCGTGGTGGGCGAGGAACATTATGCCGTGGCACGCGAAGTGCAGAAAGTGCTGCAAACCTATAAATCGCTGCAGGACATCATCGCAATTCTCGGTATGGACGAGCTTTCGGAAGAGGACAAGCTCACCGTGGCGCGGGCGCGGAAAATCCAGCGGTTCCTCAGCCAGCCGTTCCACGTGGCGGAAATTTTCACCGGCTCGCCGGGTGTGCTCGTTTCGCTGAAGGAAACGATTGCGGGCTTCAAGGGTATCTGCGAAGGGAAATACGACGATATTCCGGAATCGGCTTTCTACATGGTGGGAACCATCGCGGAAGCGCAGGAAAAAGCGAAGAAAATAGCGGCAAAGGCGGCTTAGAAAAAGGGTGTAAGGGAATAAAGGGTTAAGGGTGTAAGTAGTGCACCATTTCCCTTACACCCTTATATCCTTAAACCCTTACACCCTGACCAACCATGCCTAAGATTGACATCGCATTCGCCGTGGAGCCTTCGCAAGGTGTTGTGTATCCATACCGCGTCCGTTTCAGTGGGAAAGCGGAGGATGTGGATGCGCTCATCGAGGGCGCGCGCGATGCGGGAATGCTGAATGCGGAGCGCAATTCCGCTTCCGTTGCGGTATCGGCGCACGACATTGCGAACGGGCAGGTCTGCACGGTGGTGGAAGTCGCCAGCGTGGATACCTATGAAGCCTTGCTTGCCGCGATGGAAGAATCCCACCGCGAGCTTACCTTTAATAAGCCGAGGAGCGAGCTGGTGGAAGAAGCCCTCGCCCTCACCGCCCGGCCAAAGCAACTGGCGGAGAATCAGGTTTAAGGAAGATGTTTCAGGTGCCGGCAGTCCTGGGCTGAAACCTGTTCCTGAAACCTGTCACCCTATACAAGGAGTAGAAAGCAATGAACACAACCAACACCCTCACCCTGGATGTCGTGACCCCGGAAGCGGTGGCCGTTTCCCGGCAGGTTCCGATGGTGGTCATTCCCGGCATGGAAGGTGATTTCGGCGTACTGCCCGGCCATTCTCCGCTGATTTCCGCCATCCGCCCCGGCATCATCAAGCTGTACGATGCGCAGGGCGCGGTGAGTGGCCGCTTCCTTGTCACCGGCGGTTTCGCGGAGGTTACGCCCGAACGCTGCACCATCCTGGCCACGGAAATCTTCGATTTCGCAAGTACCAGCAGGAAAGACTTGGAAAAACGCCTGGAAACGGTTAAACTGCTTCATACCAAGGCTAAAAACGAGCGGGAAAAGCTGCTCGCCGAAACAGAAGCGGAAGTGGTTGAAAAAGCACTCGGCATCTTCATCAGCGAGCTGGATTCCCACCACTAATAACCCTTAAGGGGTTGCGATGCGCCGCCTTTCCGCATTCCTTCTGATAACGGCCATGCTGCCGCTGCTGGCGGGCTGTTTCCTGGTCGGGGATTTCGGAACCTACTGGAAAACCGGTACGGTAGATAAGCTGCTTCGGGGCACGTGGGAGGATATTGTTTCCAAAAAGGCCACCACCCTCATCAAGGAGGGAGATCACTACCGCTACAGCGAGGATGATAATCCTGCGAAAATCAAAAAAGGCGATACCACGCAGATCAAAACCCTGAAGGCGGGTAAGGCAACTTTCCTGATGCTAAAAAGTGTCACCAGCCAGGCACTTCTGCGCTATGCCGCCACGAAAGACAGGCTTATTATCTATGCCCCCAACCCGGCGAAGCGCGCAGAATTCCTGAACACTTACGGTCGTTCCAAAAATTTCCAGGTGGGGGAACAGGGTATAAAAATTCTTACGCTGAACAAGGCGACGGTTGCCATGCTCGGCGCGCTGGCCGGGGATGACAGCTACTGGAAGGAAAACGCGATCCTCGATAAAATCAAGCCCGGCCAGAAAACCACCAAACAGAAAGCTGAAAGCACGGGCGATAACGTGCCCGATCCTTTCGCGGGCATCACCGGGCATGATGTGACAAAGGATGCCCCCAAGGATCCAGGCGTGGAGAAGCCGGATGCGGTGCAGCCACCTGCCGTTCCGAAGCCAGCATCCACCCCTGCGCCCGCTGCATCGGCAAAAGATACGCCCGCCGCGAAGGCGAAGCCAGTGAAGGCGAAATCCAAAACCAGGCCCGTAAAAGCCAAGCCCGTAAAAATGAAGGAAGAAAGCAAGGAAGGTGACACGAAAACCATGCCTCTCGCCCCCGCTGCAGATGTTCCGGATGCCGCGCCGGGTGCGGAGGATGTCAATTCTTTCCCGCCCATAAAATCGCAATAAGCCGAGGCGCAACAGGCCAGCGAAATCCGCTATTTCTTCTCCGCCAGCAGCAGGTAATTCACCGCTACGTCGTCCGTAAGCATCCATTCGTCCCGCAGCATCCGGTATTCCATCCCGCGCAGTTCCTTCAGCGCAAGGCCGTTTGCGCGCAGTTCGGCCTCAATTTCGGAGGGCTTCAGGAATTTTTTCCAGTCATGTGTGCCCCTGGGCAACCAGCGCAGGATAACCTCCGCACCGAATACGGCCAGCGCGTAAGCCTTCGCCGTGCGGTTGAGGGTGGAAAGCACGAACATCCCCCCCGGCTTCACCAGCGCGCAGCAGGCGCGGAGGAACCCCGACACATCCGCCACGTGCTCCACCACTTCCATCGCCAGCACCACATCGAACTGCCCCCCTTCGGCGGCGAGTGCCTCCGCGCTGGTGTTACGGTAATCAAGTTCCATGCCCCCTGCCCTCGCGTGGGCAGTGGCAATGCCTATATTCTTCGCGCTCGCATCAATGCCCGTCACCTTCGCGCCCAGGCGCGCCAGCGGCTCGCACAGCAGCCCGCCGCCACAGCCGATGTCGAGAATAGTGATATTAGTCAGTGGTCGGTGGTCGGTGGTCGGTGGTTCTTCCGCTACCGTCCACCGACTGCCGACTGCCGACTTTATAAACCCGATCCGCAACGGATTGATTTTATGCAGCGGGCGGAATTTCCCGGTTTCGCTCCACCATTCCTCGGCCATAGCCTCGAATTTGGCGATTTCTTCGGGGTTGATGCTGGGGGATGTTGCCATAAGGGTGCAAGGGTATAAGGGTGCAAGGGATAAGGATATAAATGGGTTTTCTCTTACACCCTTGCACCCTTATATCCTTACACCCTACCCGTTTAAGGGTAAAGCCTTTCTGCGTTCCAGCCGCTTCCTTCTCGCGTGAAGGCCAGCCGTTTGTGGAGGCGGAAATCGCCCTGCTCCCAGAATTCGATGCGCTTCGGAACCAGCCGGAAACCTGACCAGTGCGGCGGCCTGGGTATCTCGCCCACGGGATAGTGCAGCGCGATTTTCGCCGCTTCCGCAAGCAACTGTTTCGTTCCGCCTTCAAGCTCCCGGCTCTGTTTTGATGCCCACGCGCCAATGCGGCTCTGGCGCGCGCGGCTGGCGAAATATTCGTCCGCTTCCGCCGCACTCACCGGCTCCACCACGCCCTCCACCCGCACCTGATGCCCAAGCGGCTGCCAGAAGAAACACAGTGCCGCGTTCAGGTTTGCCGTAAGCTCGCCGCCTTTCCGGCTTTCCAGATTGGTATAGAACACGAAGCCGCGCGCGTCCGCGCTTTTCAGCAGCACCATCCGCGCGGAGGGCACACCTTCCGGCGTAGAAGTCGCCAAACACATGGCAGTCGGCTCGGCAACATCCTTGCGGGATTTCGCCTCCTCCAGCCACGCGCCGAACACGGCGACGGGGTCGTCTGTGGATTCCGGGAACATGAAAAATCTATAACGCGTTTGCGGGTGCAAGGCGAGGATAATTTCCGGCCTACCGCTCCACCTCGTCATCGCCACGATCTTTCACCCTGCTTTCCCAGGATGGCTTCGGGGGCGCGCCATACATATCCCGCAGCGCGCATAAATCCAGTTCGGGCATTTTATCGTATTCAGTAGAAAGCCCCTTGGTAAGGCTGGTGGTTTCCGGCTGAACCACCCCTGAAAATTCATGCGCCCATTTACCTTTCTCATATTCATAGGCCTTAACGTCCGGAAATATCTCGTCCACGTGCTTATCCATCCCCAACGCGTGCATCATCTCGTGCATGGTGGTCTGTTCCCGGTCATTAGGCGCGCGCGGCGCAGCCTTTTCAAGGTTGGGCACATAAAGTGTTGCGGTATCCCGGCCAAGCCACGGTTTTTCATTGTCGCCGTAACGATCATCCGGTGCTTTGCCGGAAAATTTTACGTCAACCCTTTCAACATCTTCCAGCGTTTTGATTGTCTGATCATCCGACGCGCGCACGAAGCGTACATCAGCGTGTTCACTGATCATGGCCATCGTCTGCTGCAGGATGATGTCGTAGCGCGCCGCGACCTTATCCGCCTGCGCGCCGTAAACCTGCTGGAATTCCGCATCCCTTTTAACCTCATACACCACCACGGTCTGCCTGCCCTCATCGTGGGCGGAGCCGATGGGGTCAGCGGAATCCGCCATTTCCCTGGCGGCCTTGGCGATGGCGGGTGTGCACAGCGCATCCTGCCCGGAAGCCTCCGACGCAGCCTCCGCGTCCGGCAGCGGCACATCCTCCACTGATGGAAGCGGCTCCCGCCCGCCTACGAGCACCCCCGCACACGCCGTATTCAGCACGGCGACCGTGACCAGCAATTTCTGTTTGATGCCCATAGCGATATGTTGCCTATCGTTGCTTTTCGGGTTGTGCTTCACCGCTCGTGTGTTTTGTCCCGCGCGCCGTAATATTTCACCAGCGTGCGGAAATCGGAAGGGGCAGGAGCAGGGTCGGTGTTCGGGGCAAGGCCAGCAGCCATCGGGTGCATGACGGTTTCCCACTTCGGCCCGGACGCATGGCCAAGCCCCAGCACGTGTCCAAGCTCATGTTTGAACGAATCACGAAACCTGTCAGCATCCTCGCCTTTCTTGAGAATCATATCCGCAATGTCATCATCCACAAGCGTAATGCCCTCCGGTGTTCCGGTGATTTCGGGACTGAAAAGCCCACCGCTTTTCGCAAAATCAATCACTGCCGTGCGGATAGTTAAATCCACTTTATCAAGATCAGGGTGGCGAGGGTCGAGTGCCACGGGGATAAAATCAATATCGAGCACCTCGCTATAGGCTTTGAGCGTTTCCCGAATGGCCGCCTGCTCCTCCGGGGTAGGCGGGGCATAATCATGCTGCCCCGCCCCATTGGGAAACTTCCCTGCCTCACCGGTGAAACCGACACGGATGACCGTGACACCGTCCGTACCCTTATGATCCTCCCACGGCACATCCTCCATAGGCACGTCCACGGGCATCCTCGGATGCCCAAACAGCCCCGCGCAGGCCGTATTCAGCGCGGCGACCGTGACCAGCAATTTCTGTTTGATGCCCATGTTCCATCATGCGGAAAAGCGTGGTATACAGGTAGCTCTCATTCTACCACAAAAAAATTACCAAATGGTTAAGGCCTTTCCCTTCATGCCGCAGATGCCGCCACCAAAGCGCGGGCAGGCGTTCGAGATCGTTTCGGATTACCAGCCGGCGGGCGACCAGCCGCAGGCGATTGCCGCGCTATGCCAGGGGCTTGGCGAGGAAAAGCGCGATCAGGTGCTGCTCGGCGTTACCGGCTCCGGCAAAACCTTTACGATGGCGAATATCATCGCGCAGTTGCAGCGTCCCGCGCTCATCATGGCGCATAATAAAACGCTCGCGGCGCAGCTTTATGGCGAATTCAAGAGTTTTTTCCCTAACAACGCGGTGGAATATTTCGTCTCCTATTACGATTATTACCAGCCGGAGGCCTACATCCCGAAAACCGATACGTTCATCGAAAAGGATTCCGCCATCAACGAGCAGATTGACCGGATGCGGCATTCCGCGACGCGTGCGCTCTTAGAGCGCAGGGATACGATTGTGGTAGCTTCCGTTTCCTGTATTTACGGCTTAGGCAGCCCGGAGCTTTACATGGCGATGGTTCTGGAGCTTGCGCGCGGGCAATCGGCAGAATTGGGGGAAATCACGCGGCAGCTCATTGCAATGCAATACACGCGGAACGACATCGCCTTCACGCGCGGAACTTTCCGCCAACGTGGTGATATATTGGATATTTTCCCCTCCCACGCAGAGGATCGCGCCTGGCGGATGGAGTTTTTTGGCGACGAGATTGCGGAGATGTGGGAATTTGACGCGCTCACCGGGGAGAAGCTCGCTAAACTGGAGGGGCTAACGATTTACGCCAATAGCCACCACGTCACGCCGCGCCCGACCATGATCCAGGCGGTTGAACACATAAAAATCGAATTGAAAGAGCAGCTTGCTAAATTCAACCAACAAGGAAAATTACTGGAAGCGCAGCGGATCGAGCAGCGCACCCGCTTCGATATTGAGATGATCGTGGAAACCGGGATGTGCAAGGGCATCGAGAATTATTCGCGCTACCTCACTGGCCGCGCGCCGGGCGAGCCGCCGCCCACGCTGTTCGAGTACCTGCCGGATAACGCGCTGCTGTTCGTGGATGAAAGCCATGTCACCGTGCCGCAGATCGGGGGGATGTCGAGCGGCGACCGCGCGCGCAAAAACACACTGGTGGAACACGGTTTCCGCCTGCCCTCCGCGCTGGATAACCGACCGCTCAAATTCGAGGAATGGGATACAATGCGCCCGCAGACCGTGTATGTTTCCGCCACGCCCGCCCCGTTTGAAATCGCGCGGGCGGGCGGAATCTCGGCGGAACAGGTTATTCGACCGACCGGTTTAATAGACCCGCCCTGCGAGGTGCGCCCGGTGGAGCATCAGGTGGACGACGTGATCGCGGAATGCCGCGCCACAGTGGCGAAGGGAATGCGCGTACTCATCACCACCCTCACCAAGAAAATGGCGGAGAATCTTGCCGAATACCTGCAGGATGCGGGGCTGAAAGTCACTTATCTGCACTCGGATATTGATACGCTGGAGCGCACGGAAATCCTCCGCGATCTGCGGCATGGCGTGGTGGATATACTGATCGGCATCAACCTGCTGCGCGAGGGGCTGGATATTCCTGAATGCGGGCTTGTGGCGATTCTGGACGCGGATAAAACCGGCTTCCTGCGCTCGGAAACCGCCCTTATTCAAACGATCGGTAGAGCAGCGAGGAATGCCGAGGGGCGCGTGGTGCTTTATGCAGATGTGATGACGGCGGCACTGAAAAGCGCGCTTTCCGAAACGGAGCGGCGGCGGGTGAAGCAAATCACCTGGAACCGCGCGCACAATATCACCCCACAGAGCATCATCCGGGCGGTGGCAGCGAGTATGCAGAAGGATGCGCCGGAGGAAAACGCGATCCCTTACGGTAAACCGGGCGAGAGCGCAGCACCCATCGAAAATCTCCGCAAGAAAATGTTGGAGGCCGCCGCCAGCCTGGAATTCGAGGAAGCCGCACGGCTGCGCGACGTGCTCCACCACCGTGAGCAGGAAGCACTGGGGCTACCGCCATCGGGCTTCGCAGAGCCCTCCGCCGCGCGTTTCCGGCAGCCGGGAAAGCGGAAGCGGTAAACGCCTAATAATCCGAATCCAGCCAGAACAGCATATAGCACAGGCCGACCGTATCCGCCGGCACGTAATCCACCGGCTTGGCGTGGGTAGAGTCGAAACTGGTGCACTGGCTATCCCCGGCGCGCTGGCCGCGCACACCATATGTATCGCCCTGATCGGCTTTGCCGTCATCCATTTTTGTATCAACAAGCATGGCATCCAGTGCCGAAAGTGCCCCATCCGTAAGGAAATCCGTATTATTCACCTGCCCAAGCTGAATCGCATTGCCGTGCCCCTCGGTGAATACGGTCACCTGCCCCACAAGCTGGTAACCGGTTCCCTTGTTGATCTGCGACTGGGGAAGATTCTGGCCGATGGCCAACCAACCGCTTCCGGTATAGTTATAATCCGGCAGGATTCCGGAAAGGTAGAGCTGCTGCCAGCCGCGTAATCCTTCCGTTTCGCCGATGCCCCAGCTTCCATCGCCATTGCCACTGACGGTTTTGGCGGGCCAGCGGTTGGCAGCATCGGAAAAATCCCCCGGCAGCGCGCGGTATTTCGTTTTGAACAGGGCGATGGCCTGCTTGAAGTGGTTGACATCGGAAACAACGGAATTAAGCTCCTGATTATGCAGGAGCTTCTGCCCCTCCACAATCGCCCCCAGAATCAGCGCAATGACGACGATAACCACGGACATTTCCACGAGCGTGAAGCCGTGTGTGCGTGGCGTTTTTCCCGCAAGTTGCCTGAGCGTATCCATCATTCCTTCCCCATGCCCCATTCTACCACGTGCGCCGGAGGATTGCAAAGCACCTGCGCTATTCTTCCACCTCTTTGATCAGGTCGCCCAGCGAAACGCCGAGTGCTTCCGCGATTTTCAGGCATAGGTAAAAAGTGGGGTTAGTTTTTCCGCTTTCGGTAAAGCTGATCGCCGAACGTGTAACCCCCGCCATTGCCGCGAGTTTTTCATGAGAAATACCCTGGCTTTTTCGCAGCTCTTTAAGCCGGACAACCACTTTCGCATATACCTGGTCTGCCTTACGTTTTGCCATAACACAGGCAGGTTATACGTAAGTTTATTTACGTCACACGACAGTATACTAACGTCAGGTGTTGATTTATCCATAACAATACGCCATACGTAATTAAACTTACGTACGGCATAGCCAGCGATGCTGCGGCGGACACTTAACATTATCCTGGGAATAATGCTGACACTCCTCAGCCCGCTGATGCTGATGGTGGATGTATTGTTTCGGCGGAAGGAATAATACTGTCATGCCGTCACATGACGGCATCCGGGAGCATTTAATGGTAGTATGGCCAGACCCCGGCATCCGCCGGGGTGACAGTCGAACCACACGACTACAAACTGATCCCCGCTACCAGGGAGCGCACCGCTTCCACCGATTTATCAAAAGCAGCTTTTTCCTCGGCATTCATGCTGATTTCCACGATGCGCTCCACGCCGCCTTTGCCGATGACTGCCGGAACGCCTACGTATAAATCCTTCACGCCATATTGCCCGTTCAGATGCACGGCGCAAGGCAGCACACGCTTCTGGTCTTTCAGGTACGATTCCGCCATGGAAATGGCCGCGCTCGCAGGCGCATAATAGGCCGAGCCGGTTTTAAGCAGCCCGACGATTTCCGCGCCGCCATCGCGGGTGCGCTGGATGATGGCTTCCAGCTTCGCCTGCGTTGTCCAGCCCATCTTCACGAGGTCGGGCAGGGGGATGCCCGCCACCGTGGAATAGCGCGGCAGCGGCACCATCGTATCGCCGTGGCCACCGAGCACGAACGCCGTCACATCCTCCACCGAAACCTTGAATTCCTCCGAGAGAAAATAGCGGAAGCGCGCGGAATCCAGCACCCCCGCCATGCCCACCACTTTCTCCGGCTTGAAGCCGGTAAGTTCGCGCATTGCCCACACAATCGCATCCAGCGGGTTGGTGATGACGATGACAAACGCATTGGGCGCATGAGTTTTAATACCCTCCGCCACGGCGCGCGTGATTTTCACGTTGGTGGCGATGAGGTCGTCGCGGCTCATGCCCGGCTTGCGCGCGATTCCGGCGGTCACGATGCACACGTCCGCGCCCGCGATGTCCGCGTAATCCTGTGTACCCTTGAGGCTCGCGTTAAAGCCTTCAATGGGAGCACTCTGCGCAAGGTCAAGGCTTTTGCCCTGCGGCAGCCCCTCGGCCACGTCGAACAATACGATGTCCCCCAGTTCTTTTAATCCGGCCAGATGCGCCAGTGTTCCGCCAATATTTCCCGCGCCGATCAGTGCGATTTTATTCCGTGCCATGATGTTGCTCCTTCGTCGGATGATAGATAATCGGATGATGGATGATCGGAATCTCCCACGCCCGTTATCCTATCTAAGCGCAAGCCTCCGCGATAGCAAGCCGGATGCTCATAATCCGCCCTCTGATCATCCATCCTCCGATCATCCATCCTCTTACTTCTGCATTTATGGTTGTTTATCTTTCTGAATCTATAAAAAAGATTTTGAAAGTTAATTAAAGAAGTAGAGATTTACTAATATACTGTAATATAATATATATTATATGTATTATCTTTTTACTAAACGAGAACCTTGAATGTATTTTACATCCATTTATATAAAAACATGAAAAAAGTTATTGACAGGAGGCAAGATTTGCAATAGAGTAAAACTATCTCGAGCGGAGCTAGGTTTCCTTACCTACATACCCCTCCTTCCCCTCCAAAAAGGGACCTAGCTTCACGAGATGCCAACCAACAAAACTTAAAAGGAGAATGATCATGGAAGATTTCGCACCGATACACATTGCCCCGGAAGCCACGACCGTTGAATATGCCGCTCCTTCGCAGGGTATTGAACTCTAGTTTCACTTCAAAACACACGCACAACCACTAAACAGGAGAATGACTATGGAAAATTATGAAGTTGCAGGCGTTCCCGCTCACGAACTCGATGGCCCGTCGCTCTAGGTTCATCAAACGAAAAAGCTAACAACCAATAAAACAGGAGAATGATTATGGAAGGTACTTTTGAAATTGCAGGCACTCCCGCTCAGGAACTGGGTGTTGAACTC
>JAHFPR010000162.1 GCA_023269645.1 Alphaproteobacteria bacterium
GTGCGCATGGTGAGCTGCGTACCCGGTTCGCCGATGGATTGCGCGGCAATAACGCCGATTGCCTCGCCCACATTCACCAGATAGCCGCTCGCCAGATCGCGTCCGTAGCACTTCGCGCAGATGCCGGTTTTGCTTTCGCAGGTGACGATAGAACGCACCTTGATTGCCTCGATGCCCGCCGCGTCAATGGCTTCCACCACGTCTTCGATAATCAGGTCGCCCGCGTTCATGATGAGCTTGTCCGTCACCGGATGGTGCACATCGTTGGCCGAGGTGCGCCCGACGATTTTATCCGCCAGTGGAACAACGATCTCGCCACCGTCAATTTCCGCGCGCATCACCAGGCCGTTCTCCGTGCCGCAATCCTGCTCGAACACGATGCAATCCTGCGATACATCCACAAGGCGGCGCGTGAGGTAACCGGAATTTGCCGTTTTAAGGGCGGTATCCGCCAGCCCTTTGCGCGCGCCGTGCGTGGAGTTGAAGTATTCCAGCACGTTCAAGCCTTCCTTGAAGTTGGACTTGATGGGCGTTTCGATGATGTCACCGTTCGGCTTCGCCATCAGCCCGCGCATACCGGCGAGCTGCTTGATCTGCGCCGCCGAGCCACGTGCGCCGGAAGTCGCCATCATATAGATGGAGTTCAGGGAAAGCTGACCGGTGCGGCCTTCGGCTTTCGCCTTGGCCTCGCCGCTCATGTACTTCATCATTTCGCCCGCGACTTTATCCGTGCAGTGCGACCACGCATCCACCACCTTGTTATACTTCTCGCGCTGGGTGATGAGGCCGTCCGAATACTGCTTCTCGAACTCCTTGACCTGTCTGGTGGTATCGTCAATCAGCTTGTATTTTTCCTGCGGGATGATCATATCATCCTTGCCGAAAGAAATACCGGATGTGCAGGCGTGCTTGAAGCCCAGACCCATCATATGATCCGCGAAGAGCACCGTGGCTTTCGGACCACAGTGGCGATAGATTTCCTCGATGATTTTACTCACCTCTTTCTTGGTGGCGACACGGTTCACCAGATCAAATCGGATTTTCGGGTGCTTCGGCAGCAATTCGGCAAACAGGATGCGCCCCGGCGAGCTTTCCACCAGTTTCGTGATAGGAGTACCTTTTTCATCCACCGTTTTGATGCGGCATTTCACCTTGCTGTGCAGGGTGATAACCTTGCTATCCAGTGCCTGCTGCACTTCCGCCACGTCCGAGAACGCCATGCCTTCGCCCGGCTCCTTATCGAACTGCAGCGTGAGGTAATACAGCCCCAGCACAATATCCTGCGTCGGCATGATGATAGGCTTGCCGGAAGCAGGTGAAAGGATGTTGTTGGTGGACATCATCAGGATGCGTGCTTCAAGCTGCGCTTCAATGGAAAGCGGCACGTGCACGGCCATCTGGTCGCCGTCGAAATCCGCGTTGAAGGCGGTGCAGACCAGCGGGTGCAGGCGGATCGCCTTGCCCTCGATGAGCACCGGCTCGAACGCCTGGATGCCGAGGCGGTGGAGCGTCGGCGCGCGGTTCAGCAGCACCGGGTGTTCCTTGATGACATCCGAGAGAATATCCCACACTTCAGGACGCTCGGATTCCACCATTTTCTTCGCCACCTTGATGGTGGTCGCCATGCCGTAAAGCTCCAGCTTCGCATAGATGAACGGCTTGAACAACTCCAGTGCCATTTTCTTCGGCAGACCGCACTGGTGGAGTTTTAATTCGGGACCCACCACGATGACGGATCGCCCCGAATAATCCACGCGCTTGCCGAGCAGGTTCTGGCGGAACCGCCCCTGCTTGCCCTTCAACATATCGGAGAGCGATTTGAACGGGCGCTTGTTCGCATCCTTGATAACGCGGCCACGGCGGCCATTGTCAAAGAGCGCGTCCACGGCTTCCTGCAGCATCCGCTTTTCGTTGCGGATGATGATTTCCGGTGCTTTCAGCTCCAGCAGGCGCTTCAGGCGGTTATTGCGGTTGATGACGCGGCGATACAAATCGTTCAAATCTGAAGTCGCAAAGCGGCCACCATCCAGCGGAACAAGCGGACGCAGATCGGGCGGAATCACCGGCAGCACTTCCAGCACCATCCATTCCGGCTTGTTGCCGGATTCGATGAAGGAATTGATGAGTTTCAGACGCTTCACCACTTTTTTGCGTTTGGCTTCGGAGGTGGCGGAAAGAAGTTCAGCACTTAATGTGGCCTGTTCTTCTTTCAGGTTGACGGCCTTCAGCATATGCTGAATCGCCTCCGCGCCGATCATGGCGGTGAAGGCATCCTGGCCATATTTATCCTGAGCATCGTAATATTGCTCCTCGTTCAGCAACTCGCAGTATTTGAACGGGGTCAGCCCTGGCTCGGTAACGACGAACGCTTCAAAATACAGTACGCGCTCCAGATCTTTCAGCGGCGCATCCAGCAACTGGCCGATGCGGGAGGGCAGGGACTTCAGGAACCAGATATGCACCACCGGCGAAGCCAGTTCGATATGCCCCATGCGCTCGCGGCGCACCTTGGCGGTGGTCACTTCCACGCCGCACTTCTCGCACACGATGCCGCGATACTTCATGCGCTTGTACTTGCCGCACAGGCACTCATAATCCTTGATCGGCCCGAAGATGCGCGCGCAAAACAGCCCATCGCGCTCCGGCTTGAACGTGCGGTAGTTGATGGTTTCCGGCTTCTTCACCTCCCCGAACGACCATGACCGGATTTTCTCCGGACTGGCGATGGAGATGCGAATCTCGTCAAATTCCTGCGATGCCTGCTGTGCGCCAAAGAAACGCTGAAGTTCGTAGTGCATTTTTTTCTCCTAGTGATCAGAGTTGAGAGTTGAGAGTTGAGTAAGAATTGAGGATTTATCACTCAACTCTCAATTCTCAACTCTCACCACTCTTAAGCGGCTTCTGTATTCTGTCTCAGTTCCACATTCAGGCACAGCGAGCGCAGTTCCTTCACCATCACGTTGAATGATTCCGGCACACCCGAATCGAACGTGTGGTCACCCTTGATGATGGATTCATACACTTTCGTGCGGCCTGCCACGTCGTCCGATTTCACGGTCAGCAATTCCTGTAGCGTGTAGGACGCGCCGTAAGCCTGCAATGCCCAGCATTCCATTTCCCCGAAACGCTGTCCACCGAAGTGCGATTTACCGCCCAGAGGCTGCTGCGTGACAAGGCTGTATGGCCCAATGGAGCGCGCATGGATTTTCTCGTCCACCAGGTGATGCAGTTTGAGGATATAGATAATCCCCACCGTCACCTTGCGGTCGAACTTTTCTCCGGTGCGCCCGTCGTGCAGCGTGACCTGGCCGGAAACATCCAGCCCGGCTTCCACGAGCGCGGCGGTAATATCCTCTTCCAACGCACCGTCGAACACCGGAGTGGCGATCGGAACGCCGCTGCCCAGGTTATGCGCAAGTTCGTGAAGATCCTCATCGTTCATCTCGTCGATTTCCTTGAGGTCTTCCTTGGAAGCATAGATTTTTTTGAGCCGGGCTTTGATTTCCTTGCTCTCCTTATCCGCTTCCACCAGCGCGCGAATCTGACCGCCCAGCGTTTTGGAAGCCCAGCCGAGATGCGTTTCCAGAATCTGCCCCACGTTCATGCGAGAAGGCACACCAAGCGGATTCAGCACCACATCCACCGGGGTTCCATCCTCAAGGTACGGCATATCCTCCACCGGAAGAATTTGGGAGATAACGCCCTTGTTCCCATGACGGCCTGCCATTTTATCGCCCGGCTGCAGCTTGCGCTTCACCGCGACAAACACCTTCACCATCTTGAGTACGCCGGAGGGAAGATCGTCGCCGCCCTGGAGCTTCTCGATCTTGTTCTCCAGGCGTTTCTCCAGACGTTCCTGGATGGCATCGTGCTGCTTGCGCAGTTCCTCAACTTCATCCATTGCCTTTTCATTTTTCAGCGAGAAATTCCACCATTTGGAGCGCGGAAGACCATCCAGCACACCGTTGGTGATTTTGGAATCTTTCTTCACGCCCTCGTAGGATTTGGTGACTTCCTTGCTGGCGAGCACCGAACGGAGCTGGTCGAAAATATGCGCGGTGAGGATGTTGTACTCATCCCGCTTATCCTTTTCCAGATGTTCGATTTCCTCGCGTTCAATGGCAATCGCGCGTTCATCCTTTTCGATGCCACGGCGGGAGAAAATGCGCACTTCCACCACCGTACCGACGATGCCCGGCTTCATGCGAAGCGAGGAATCGCGCACATCTGCCGCCTTTTCGCCGAAAATGGCGCGCAGCAGCTTTTCTTCCGGGGTCATGGGGGATTCGCTCTTGGGTGTAACCTTGCCCACGAGAATATCGCCCGCGCCGACTTCTGCACCGATGTGCACGATGCCGGTTTCATCCAGATGCCGCAGGTTTTCCTCGCCCACGTTCGGGATGTCCCGCGTGATTTCTTCCGGCCCGAGCTTCGTATCGCGCGCCATCACCTCGAATTCCTCGATGTGGATGGAGGTGAACACGTCGTCGCTCACCATGCGTTCGGAAATCAGGATGGAATCCTCGAAGTTATAGCCGTTCCAGGGCATGAACGCGACCAGCACGTTGCGGCCCAGTGCCAGTTCGCCGAGGCTTGTGCTCGGCCCGTCGCAGATAACATCGCCCTTTTTCACCGCGTCGCCGATGCGCACGATGGGCTTCTGGTTGATGCAGGTGTTCTGGTTGGAACGCTGGAACTTGCGCAGGGTATAAATATCCACGCCGGAGGAATTTCCTTCCTCGTCCACCACTTTTACCACGATGCGGGTTGCGTCCACCTGATCCACGATACCATCCCGCCGTGCGGCGATGGTGGCTCCGGAATCCTGCGCGACCGGTGCTTCCATCCCCGTGCCCACGAGGGGTGCTTCGGATTTTAGTGTCGGCACGGCCTGGCGCATCATGTTTGAACCCATGAGCGCGCGGTTCGCGTCGTCGTTTTCAAGGAACGGGATCAGCGCGGCGGCCACTGAAACAAGCTGCTTCGGCGAAACGTCGGCATATTCC
>JAHFPR010000163.1 GCA_023269645.1 Alphaproteobacteria bacterium
AGTTTATCGTCAGCAGAAGGAAGAAGTAATCATGGCACGTTCTGTTTGGAAAGGCCCGTTCGTTGATGGCCACCTGATCAAGGCAGTGGAGAAATCCACAGTCGGTGGCAAGCACACGATCATCAAGACGTATTCGCGCCGCTCGACGATTATGCCGCAGTTTGTTGGGCTGACATTCGGCGTGTATAACGGCAAGCAGTTCATTCCTGTGTCCATTTCAGAGCAGATGGTGGGGCATAAACTCGGTGAATTCTCCCCTACCCGCACCTTCCACGGGCACGGCGGCGATAAGAAAACGACAACCAGCGCGTAAGGATAAAGGATTAGGACTATGGGCAAGCAAGCTGCAAAACGGAGACTGGCGAATAACGAGGCAAGCGCGCACCTGCGCTCGCTGAGCATCAGCCCGCGCAAACTGAACCTTATCGCGGGGCTGATCCGTGGCCGCTCGGTGGAGGATGCGCTGGTGCAGCTTTCCTTCTCGCGCAAAGCCGCTTCGGCTGACGTTAAGAAACTTCTGCAGTCTGCGGTGGCAAATGCGGAAAATAATCATAACCTGGATGTGGACAAGCTCTATGTGTCTGCGGTTCAGGTGGGTAAGGGGCTGGTGATGAAGCGTATCCATGCACGCGCGCGTGGCCGCGCGTTCCGGATACACAAGCCGTTCAGCAACATGGTCATCACGGTGTGTGAGCGCGAACAAGAGGAGAAAGCCTAATGGGTCAGAAAATCAATCCGATCGGCCTGCGCATCGGCGTAAACCGCACCTGGGATTCCCGGTGGTACGCCGATGACGACTATGCCAAGAAACTGCATGAAGACCTGAAAATCCGTACTTTCATTGAGAAGGAACTGAAGGATGGCGGCATCAGCAAGGTGATTATCGAGCGTTCCGCAAAAAAAATGCGCATCACGCTCTATACCTCCAAGCCCGGCATCATCATCGGCAAGAAAGGGTCGGACATCGAAACCATCAAGCTGAAAGTTGGCAAGATGACGACGGATGAACTGCACATCAACCTCGTGGAAATCCGCAAGCCGGAAATTGACGCGGTGCTGGTGGCCGAAAGCATCGCCCAGCAGCTTGAGCGTCGCATCGCGTTCCGTCGCGCCATGAAGCGCGCGGTACAGTCGGCACTGCGCATTGGTGCACTCGGCATTCGGATCAATTGCTCCGGTCGCCTCGCGGGTTCCGAAATCGCGCGTATGGAATGGTATCGCGAAGGCCGCGTTCCGCTGCATACCCTCCGCGCTGACATTGACTATGGCACGGCGGAAGCACTCACGACTTACGGCGTTATCGGTGTAAAGGTCTGGATTTTCAAGGGCGAAATCCTGGCGCATGACCCGATGGCGCATGATAAACGTATTACCGGACAGATGAGGTAGCCGTTATGATGCAACCAGCACGCACAAAATTCCGTAAGGCGCATAAAGGGCGCATTCACGGAAAATCTACGAGCGCGGCGAACCTGAACTTCGGGATGTATGGCCTGAAGGCACTGGAGCCGGATCGCCTTACTGCCCGCCAGATCGAAGCAGCGCGACGCACCATCGCGCGCGCCATGAAGCGTTCGGGAAAGCTGTGGATACGGGTGTTTCCGGATGTTCCGGTCAGCAAGAAGCCGCTGGAAGTTCGCCAGGGTAAAGGTAAGGGCGGCGTGGAATTCTGGGCGGCGCGCGTGAAGCCGGGTCGCATCTTGTTTGAACTGGAAGGCATCCCGGAAAGCATGGCGCGCGAGGCGTTTGCCCTCGCGGCGGCCAAGCTGCCGATTAAAACGAAATTTGTAACACGGATTGACTAAGGAATAGCGTATATGGACATTCAGGAACTGCGTGGAAAAACGGGTGACGAGCTGCAATCACTGCTGCTTGATTCCAAGAAAGAAGCGTTTAATCTGCGCTTCCAGAAGGTCGCCGGTGCAAACGAAAACACCGCGCGCATCCGCGAGGTGCGCCGCACGATCGCCCGTGTAAAAACACTGCTGAACCAGCCGGAAGCACTTCGCGCGGTGGCCGTGAAAGCAGAAAAGCCGAAAAAAGCCGAAAAAGCTCCGAAGGTGAAGAAAGCCGATAAGGCTGAGACTGCCGCCGAAGCGGAAGCTAAGGAATCCAAAAAAACCGCTGCCAGGAAATCGGCAGCGAAAAAGAAAACTGCATAGAGGTCATTATGCCGAAACGAATTTTACAGGGTGTTATCGTCAGCGACAAGGGCGACAAAACTATTACGGTGAATGTCGAACGTCGTCTTACCCATCCGGTGTATAAAAAAATCATCCGGAAGAGCAAGAAATACCGTGCCCACGATCCGGAAAACCTTTTCAAAGGTAAAGTCGGAGCGAAAGTGGAAATTCAGGAATGCCGCCCCATCTCCAAGACCAAAAGCTGGGTGGTGATTACGAACGCAGGCGAAGTGAAATAATTAGTATAACGTAACAGTTTTTTTGTGAGTAAGTATCATGATCGGCGTTGAAGGACATTTAACGGTTGCAGATAATTCCGGGGCGCGCGAAGTCCAGTGCATCAAGGTGCTGGGTGGTGCAGGACGGAAATTTGCCGGGGTGGGCGATGTTATCGTGGTCTCCATCAAGGATGCGATTCCGCGCGGCAAGGTGAAAAAAGGTGAAGTGCACCGCGCCGTTATCGTGCGCACGAAAAAGGAAACTTTCCGTGCGGATGGTTCTACCATCCGGTTTGACAGCAACGCCGCCGTGCTCATCAACAAGCAAAACGGTGAGCCGATCGGTACACGTATTTTTGGCCCGGTTCCCCGCGAACTGCGCCAGAAAGGTTACATGAAAATTATCTCGCTTGCACCTGAAGTGCTCTAAAGGAACGGTGGTTATTATGTCTGAGAAAAAGAAGTTTAAGATTAAGAAAGGCGACCAAGTCGTTGTTCTCACGGGCAAAGACAGGGGTAAGAAAGGCGAGGTATTGAAAATTCTCACCCAGAAGGATCGCGCTATTGTATCGGGTGTCAATGTAGCAAAGAAACACCAGCGTCCCAGCAACACCAGCGCGGGTGGCATCACGGATAAGGAACGCTCGATCCATATCTCCAACCTTTCCCTGCTTGATCCAGAATCTGGCAAACCGACGCGCGTCGGTTACAAGGTTCTGGAAAGCGGCGAAAAAATCCGGGTGGCAACACGCTCCGGCCAGACATTAGCGTAAACGAGGCACATCATGACACAACAACCCGCACGTCTCCAGACCCTGTACGAAAAACAGATCCGTCCGGATTTACAGAAGCAATTTGGCTATTCAAACCCGATGCAGGTTCCGCGCCTGGTGAAGATTTCGGTCAATATGGGCGTAGGCGAAGGCGTATCCGACAGCGGCGCGGCAGAACGCGCAGCGGAAGAAATGGCACTCATCACCGGGCAGAAACCGGTGATTACCAAAGCCCGCAAAGCTGAAGCGACCTTTAAGCTGCGCGCCGGCCTCGCCATCGGTTGCAAGGTGACGCTCCGCCGCCAGCGGATGTATGAATTCCTCGACAGACTGGTGAACACCGCCCTGCCCCGTGTGCGCGACTTCCGTGGCCTTTCTACGAAAAGTTTTGATGAAGGCGGGTGCTACAGCATGGGTCTTACGGAGCAGATCGTGTTCCCGGAAATCGACTACGATAAAATTGACGGGGTGCGCGGGATGGACATCACCATTGTGACCACCGCGAAAACCAAGGAAGAAGCGCAGGTGCTGCTTGCCGCATTCAACCTCCCCTTCAGGAAACAAGTAAGCAAATAGGTAATATCATGGCAAAACAAAGCGTCATCAACAATAATGAAAAGCGTGCCCGCCTGGCGAAGAAATTTGCCGCCAAGCGCGCGACCCTGAAAGCTATCGCCAATGACAAGAACGCGACGATGGAAGACCGCTTTGATGCAACGCTGAAGCTGGCAAAACTTCCGCGCAACAGCTCGGTAACACGCTACCGCAACCGTTGCGGCCTCACCGGTCGCCCGCGCGGGAACTATCAGAAATTCAAACTTTCGCGTAACGCATTGCGGGAACTTGCCTCCAACGGGCAGATTCCTGGTATGATTAAGTCCAGCTGGTAATATTGCCAAACGGATACTGGTCGTAAAACAAGGAGAATAAAATGCTAACAGACCCGATCGCAGACCTGCTGACAACGATCCGTAATGGCCAGGCCGTAAGGCTTGCGTCGGTGAGCGTCCCCTCGTCCAAAATGAAGAAAGGCATTCTCGAAGTGCTGAAGGGCGAAGGCTATATTCAGGAGTATACGGAAGAAGAAATCCGTCCGGGTGTCGCGCAGATCAAAATCGCGCTGAAATACCACGATGCGCATCCGGTAATTCGTAAGATCAACCGCATTTCCAAGCCAGGCCGCCGTGTTTATTCGGCGATTGATGACCTCCCGAAAGTGCATAACGGGCTGGGGCTTTCTATTCTCTCCACTTCGAAGGGCATTCTCGCGGATTACAGGGCGCGGGAAGCGAATGTCGGTGGCGAAATTCTCTGCAACGTATTCTAGGTCGAGAGGAAAATCATGTCGCGCATAGGACAGAAACCCATAAAGATCGCCTCCGGCGTTGATGTTAAAATCAACGGGCAGACGCTGATCGTGAAAGGCTCCAAGGGTGAGTTGAAGAAAGAATTTCCGGTGGATGTATCTGTGAAGATTACGGATGGATCGGTGGTGGTCAGCCCCGCGAACGATACACAGCGCGCCCGCGCAATGTGGGGACTTTCCCGCGCATTGATCGCCGGGATGGTGGAAGGAGTCAGCAACGGCTTTACCATCAAGCTGGAAATCAACGGCGTGGGTTACCGCGCCGCCGTGCAAGGCAAAACGCTCCAGCTTGCGCTGGGCTTCAGCCATCCGGTGGATTTCCAGATTCCGGAAGGTATCACCATCAAAACGCCGAAGCCGACAGAAATCGAAATCTCCGGCGCGGACAAGCAGAAGGTAGGCCAGGTGGCCGCCAATATCCGCAAATGGAAGAAGCCGGAGCCTTACAAGGGCAAGGGC
>JAHFPR010000164.1 GCA_023269645.1 Alphaproteobacteria bacterium
TGCACCTTCAGTGCTGCGAGGTAGCTGTCCCATGTTTTCTGAAGCGCGCGTGGCGCGTCCTTTTTATCCAGCCAGCGCGGCAGGGTGGTGAGGGTGTGCACTATCACTTCCGGACGGTCGAGGCGACATCCTTCCTCCGTTTCCGAAAGACGGTAGCCCCACTCCACATTGTTGCTCGTCATCGCGTCCGTGCGGCGCAGGGAGGCGAGCCAGAACGGGCCGTGATTGCGCTTGCTCCGTTGGAGGTCGTCTACGGTGGTTCCCCGCGTGTCGTAATACTCGGTTTTACTATCCACGCGCAACTCTGCAACCACAGCCGAAGGCCACAGTAATGCCAGAAAAATCATTGTTCCAAGGAGCTTCCCCATGTTGCCTTTTTATACCATGACGCTGCCATATTCTATCACGTTTTTTCCGGCAAAGCGATTGTCGGTTGACTTGCGTTTTATGCTGGTATATCGTTCCGGTAACGAAATATCCACAGGGGTGGGTAAAAGATTGATGATGGATGATGGCAAAAGAAATACCATCATCCATCAATCCTTATCAGGCAGGTAGCCTCAGGCATGACAGTGCAACGTATCGAACAGGCCGGGAACAAGGAGGCACTCGCCCTCTGGTATAAGGTGACGCTCCACCATGTGCGGAAGGATGCGTTCGATCTCTCCGCCCGCCAGATGGCACTGCTGCTGACCGTGTATACCCAGGGAGATGGCCACACGGTGCGCGGGCTTTCCGAGCAGTTGAATGTGTCCAAGCCTGCCATCTGCCGCGCGCTGGATACCCTTACCAAATATAACCTCATCGAACGCAAGGTGGATGAAACCGACCGCCGCAACGTGTTCATCGTTCCCACGGATTCCGGCTATGATTTCCTGGGCGGATTCAGCGACGACATCATGGCGTTTTTGCTGGAGATGTAAGTGATCAGAGTTGAGAGTTGAGAGTTGAGTTGGTATATGTACTAAATTCTCAACTCTCACCACTCAACTCTCATGAAGCCCCTCATCGGCATTACCCTCGATAGCCAGAAGCCCGGAGCATACTCGGATCTTCCCTGGTACGCCTTGCGCACGGAATATTTCTCCGCCATTGCCCGCGCGGGCGGGATTCCGGTGGCACTGCCGCATGAACTTTCCTGCATGGATGCTTATCTTGAGCGCGTGGATGGCCTGCTGCTCACGGGCGGGGATGTGGATATTCCGCCGGAATGGTATGGCGCGAAAGGCCGCCATGCCAGTGTGCAGATCAACGATAGCCGCACACAATTCGAGTGGGAGCTGGCGAAGCGCGCGCTGGCGAAAGATATGCCGGTGCTCGGCGTGTGCGCGGGCGAGCAGCTTCTCAATGTGCTGCTCGGTGGCACACTCATCCAGCATATTCCGGATGAAGTGCCGGGCGCGCTGAACCATAAGCAAACAACCCCCCGCACCGAACCCTGGCACGAGGTGGAGGTGGTGAAAGGCACACTCTTGCATAAAATCATCGGCGCGGAGAATATCCGCACCAACAGCAGCCACCATCAGGCAGTGAAGACGGTGGGAAAGGGGGTGGTCATCAACGCGCGCGCTTCGGACGGCGTTATCGAGGGCATCGAATCTACCGCGCACAGGTTTTGCCTGGGGCTGGAATGGCATCCAGAACTGGGAGCAACCGTTTGGCCGCACCAGAGTGCGGCGGGGGCGGGGGAAGCCGACAGGAAAATCATCGCGGCGTTTGTGATGGCCTGCGGTAAATAATCAGGCGGAGCCTTGCGGTTTTTCCGCCGGAGCTTCGGTTTTTGGCGCATCGTTCGCCGGAGCCGGCGCGGGCGATGGCAGGGGCGCGGAGGATTGCACGGTGATGGAGGCGGGCGCGGCGGGCGCGGAACCTCCGCCAATACCTGCGGATTTGTTCTCCTCCACCTTATCTTTTTGTATAGAGGGTGCGACGGCGGGCGGATTCTGCGCCATTGCGGGCGATGCAGGCGGCGCGGCGGCAGGTGCGGCAGCACCCTTCTGGTTGACCGTTTTCATGGCGTGTACGCAGAGATCCTCAAAGGAAACGCCATGCTTCGCCGAGAGATCCAGCAGCTTGGCGAAGCTCTCCATCACCTCTGGCGGGATGCTGCCCCCGCGCTCGGAGGAAAGCCACGCCGCCTGATTCTGCAGCGGATGGTTGCCCGGCTTGGGATTGCCGATATACACATCGAACGGTGATTTCGTGCCCCCGAAATTGCAGGGGATGGTAAATTTTTTCATGGTACGTTCCGCGTTGCGGTATTCGGATTGCTATGGCAGCAGGATAACAGAAAGCTCCCGCAAAGTTAACAGGGGATTTTTCCGCCACTTCCCAGACCAGATTTCCGCGAGAGAATAATACTACACGAAATTTTCAAAAAATCAAGATGTAGTATGTCGTAACAAAAATATATACAATATAATGTGTTCATTAACGATTTTTTAAGTGGAGATGTGGTAGCTTTCTTATCATGAACGCCTTGGGAGAGCATGGGCAGCCAAAACAACGCCCGTGGCCGAGGCAGACAGGTAAACCAGGGAGATACAAATGTTTGTTCCGATTGACCAGGTACTCGCTTCCAGAGCGCGTGACAGGCTCCATATCCAGGAAACCCGCTACACAGGCGCGCCCGCATCCGCCCCGCCGCCGCATTATTACAAGCGCAAACGCCGGCAGGAGGGCGATGCGCCTGTTGCGCGCGGGGAATGCGCGCGGGCAGAAGGTATGCGTGGGGAGTGTGCGCGGCAGGAAGGCGTACAGGCGCAGGACAAGGTGCTGCAGGCCGAACGCTGCTACCATCAGGCAGCACACCAGAATTATCTGACCATTATCCGGAGTGCCTACCGCTCCTTCACCGTGGAGAGCTGACCATGCAGGGGAAACTTCCGGAAGCAATGGGGGGCGGGGAAAGCCGGGAGGACAGGTTCCTTTTCGCCTCTGAAATGCGGCTCGCCAAGGCCAGCGGCGAGGAGTTTTTCCGCCGCCATGCACGACGGGATGAGGACGCGGCAAGCCTCGCTGATTTTTTCAGCATTGATGTAGATGTGCTGCAATAAAATATAGCGCATAAAAATTGCGTACCTGAAGAATCCCTGCTACAAAATCGGCATGGGAGAAACATCGAAAATCGCGCACACCATCGCGCCATTCATCCACCTGCGGACGCACAGCACCTTCTCGCTTTCGGAGGGCGCGATCCATCTGGACGAGCTGGTGGAGCTGGCGAAAAAATACCGGATGCCCGCCGTGGGGCTGGCCGATTCCGGCAACCTGTTCGCCGCGCTGGAATTTTCGCTGGAGGCATCGAAGGCTGGCATCCAGCCCATCATCGGCGTGACGACGAACCTGGCGATAGTCGCCGCGAAGCCGGGGGAAAAACAACTCGACGGCCAGCTTGTGCTGCTTGCTATGAACGCGGAGGGCTACCGCAACCTCATCCAGCTTGTAAGCTGGAGCTACCTCAAAGAAGGCAGCGATCCCTCGCATCCGCTGTTGCTGATTTCCGAACTGGAAGGAAAAAGCGCGGGCATGATCGCGCTGACCGGCGGGGCGAAAGGGCTGATTGGCAAACATCTGCTTTCCAACAATAAATCCGAGGCAGAAAAAACGCTGGCCGCACTGGAGACATTATTTCCCGGCAGGCTGTATATCGAGATGCAACGGCATGGCCTCCCTGCGGAACAGGAAACCGAATCTGCCTTCATTGAACTTGCCTATAAACATAATCTGCCGCTCGTTGCCACCAACGACGCGCTGTTCCCCACCCCCGATATGTTCGAGGCGCAGGACGCGCTGATGTGCATCGCTGCCGGACGCTATATGGGCGAGGCCGACCGCCCCCGCTCCACCCGCGAGCATTATTTCAAAAGCGGAGAGCAGATGGCGGAACTGTTCGCGGATATTCCGGAGGCTATCGCCAACACGCTCGTCATCGCCCGCCGCTGCGCCGTGATGGCCGAACCCAGCAAGCCCATGCTCCCGCACTTCCCCACCGAAGCAGGCCGCACCGAAGCGGAGGAATTTGCGGTGGAGGCGAGGAAGGGGCTGGAGGTGCGGCTGAGGGAGGAGGGAGCAGGGAGGAGGGAGCAGGGAGAGGTTGATGCTCCCTGCTCCCTGCTCCCTGCTCCCTATCTCGACAGGCTGAATTATGAAATCTCCATCATCACCAAAATGGATTTCTGCGGGTATTTCCTTATCGTGTCGGATTTTATCCGCTGGGCGAAAGCGCAGGGGATTCCCGTTGGCCCCGGACGAGGCTCCGGGGCGGGGAGTGTAGTCGCGTGGGCGATGGAAATCACCGACCTCGACCCGCTGCGCTACGGCCCGCTGTTCGAGCGGTTCCTGAATCCGGAGCGTGTTTCCATGCCGGATTTCGACATTGATTTCTGCCAGGAGCGGCGCGAGGAAGTCATCCATTATGTGCAGCGGAAATACGGCGCGGATCACGTGGCGCAGATTATTACCTTCGGGAAGCTCCAGGCGCGCGCGGTGGTGCGGGATGTGGGGCGTGTGCTGCAGATGCCCTATATCCAGACCGATAAAATCTGCAAGATGATTCCGCATAATCCCGCCAGCCCGGTGACGCTTCAGCAGGCGATTGATCTCGACCCGGAACTGCGACGCACCGCCAAGGCGGATGAGCAGGTGGCGAAGCTGCTCGACATCGGCCTGAAGCTCGAAGGGATGCACCGCCATTGCAGCACCCACGCGGCGGGGGTGGTGATCGGCCACAAGCCCTTGGCGGAAATCGTGCCGCTTTACACCGACCACCGCTCGCCCATCCCCGCCACGCAGTTCTCCATGAAATACGCGGAATATGCCGGGCTGGTGAAATTCGATTTTCTGGGGCTGAAAACGCTGACGCTGATTGACCAGGCGGTGAAGCTGGTGAATCAGGGAGTGAGGAGCAGGGAGCAGGGAGCAGGAAAAAAAGAAGACGAGTGCTACCTGCTCCCTGCTCCTCACTCCCTGAACATCAC
>JAHFPR010000025.1 GCA_023269645.1 Alphaproteobacteria bacterium
ATGGCTCGGAACTGGTGGAGCATTACACCTATACTATTGCGGGCGATGGCTGCCTGATGGAAGGGATTTCACAGGAGGCGATTTCGCTGGCGGGGCATCTGGGTCTGGCGCGGCTCATTGTGCTGTTCGACGACAACCACATCTCGATTGACGGCCCGACTTCGCTCACTACTTCCGAAGACCAGTGCGCGCGTTTCACCGCGAGCGGCTGGCACGTGCAGGCCATTGACGGGCACGACGCGAAGGCCATAGAAACCGCCATCCGCAACGCGCGCGAGGAGAAAACCAAACCCTCCATGATCGCCTGCCGCACCACCAGTGCCAAGGGTGCACCGACCAAGGCGGGCACATCCTCCAGCCACGGCTCGCCGCTGGGAGCATCGGAAATCGAGGGGGCGCGGAAGGTTCTGGGGTGGAATTCCCCGCCGTTCGAGATTCCCGCGCATATTCTGGAAAGCTGGCGCGTGGTGGGCGGGAAAGGTGCTTCCGACTATGCTGCGTGGGAGAAACGCCTGAACGCAAGCGCGCAGAAGGAGGAGTTTAGCCGTACACAGAAAGGTGATTTGCCGCAGGGCTGGCGGGATGCCATTCAGGAAATCAAGCGCGCGGCGGCTGGCAGTGCAGATAAAATCGCCACGCGGCAGGCTTCCGCGAAAGTGCTGGAGAAAATCACAAAAACTATCCCGGAACTCATCGGCGGTTCGGCGGATCTCACCGGCTCCAACCTCACTCAGAACGGGCTGAAGTCGGTGATGCGCGAGGATGCTTCAGGCCGCTATATTTTCTACGGTGTGCGCGAACACGTCATGTGCGCCGCAATGAACGGCATGGCACTGCATGGCGGGCTGATTCCTTACGGCGGCACGTTCTTCGTGTTCACCGATTATTGCCGCCCGGCGATCCGCCTTTCTGCGCTGATGCGGCAGCGTGTCATCACTGTGATGACACATGATTCCATCGGCCTCGGCGAAGACGGCCCGACCCATCAGCCGGTGGAGCATCTGGCAAGCCTGCGCGCCATGCCGGGGCTGTTCGTCTATCGCCCCGCCGACCTCACGGAAACGGCGGAATGCTGGGAACTCGCGCTTGCGCAGAAAGATGCGCCCTCCATGCTCGTGCTCACCCGCCAGGGTGTGCCCAACGTGCGCAAGGAGTATACGGCGGAGAATCTGTGTGCGAGGGGGGGGTATGTATTAAGTGAGTCGGTAGTCGGTGGTCGGTGGTCAGTAGCTAAGGATTCCGTATTGCCACCAACCACTATCATCGCCACCGGGTCGGAAATCGGGCTGGCACTGGAGGCGCAGGCGAAGCTGGCGGCGGAAAATATCGCGGCGCGCGTGGTTTCCATGCCCTGCACCACGCTGTTCGACGCGCAGCCGGAAAGCTATCGCCGCTCGGTGATTCCGGTGGATGGGCTGAAAGTCGCTATTGAAGCGGGTGCTTCCTATGGTTGGGAAAGATATATCGGGAATGACGGGATATTCGTGGGGATGCCGGGCTTCGGAGCTTCCGCGCCTGCGGGAGATCTCTACAAGCATTTCGGAATAACGGCGGACGCTGTGGTGGAGAAGGTGAAGGGGCACTTGTCATTCTGAGCATAGCGAAGAATCTCCCGCAATGGCTTGAGATGTTTCGCTTTTCCCAACATGACAGGGGGGCGACTGAAAAAAGTTTGACTGCCACCAAGGTTGCTCTCCGGATTGGGGAGGAAACCTTGGTGACAGTCAATGGTACGCGGATCAGTTGGCTTCAGTGGAACGGGAACGCGTCAGTTCTATGAGTTTCTCACCGAACAAAAGGTTTGCACGGTCGAATAATTCACGAACGGGGGCGTATCGTTCTTCACCTTCGTCGTTAAGAAAGGGCGTGAGTTGCTCTTTCATTTCACCCTGAACGATGCGGATAAGCTGCTCGTCCGTGGGTTCTGTTTGCAGTGCGTCGCAGATGTCTTGAAGCGTATGCAGATGTTCATCTCCAAGCACTTCAACGGCATCATGCGCAGCTTCGAACGGTTCATTCTCTACATACAGCACAATCCACAGGCGATCCGCTAACAGAGGGCGCATTCTATTCTTCAATAACCTCTCTGTCATTTGCCACCGCTTTTGCATCAGAATCTGCTGGTTTGTTGACAGGGATTGTTCGTCTTCCTGCTGAAACTTTGCGATTTTAGCGAGGTTGGCTTTTTCCCTTGCGTGTCGTCTGGCAATTAGAATCAGCAGAAAAAGGGCAATGAAGAAAACACCTATAACAATCAAGCGGCTAATAACGGGATGATTTGACATAGCAATTCTCCGGGCGCGAAATCAAAAGGTGCGCCGTAAAACAGAACAAGTGTCTGAAACTGTACCCATTGCCGAAATGCAATGATGGTAAGGAAAAAATCCTGTACTACAAAGGGTAGAAACTAATATTCCAGTATTATAGCAGGATAAAGTTAATATTGCAATAGTGGAAATTATTTGGTACTGCATCACGGCAACTTAGCAGGAAGGTAACAATGGCAGTTCGTATCGGCGTAAACGGCATCGGGCGGATAGGGCGGTGCGTCATCCGCGAGTGGTTTGAATCCGGCCGCACGGATGTGGAGATCGTGGCGATGAATTTCCGCCAGAATCCGGAGCAGAAGGCATTGTTCCTGAAATACGATTCCACGCACGGGCGGTTGAATGCGGATGTGACCTTCGATAATGATTCCATTACAATGGGTAACCGGAAAATCCGCACGTTCCACGGGAACACTCCGGCGGAAATTATGTGGCAGGATGCGGGCGTGGACGTGGTGCTGGAATGCACCGGCGTGTTCACCAAGCGCGAGGCGGCGGCGGGGCATCTGAAGGGCGGTGTGAAGAAGGTGCTGGTTTCCGCGCCCTCGCCGGATGCGGATTCCACCATCGTCTATAAGGTAAACAACGCGGCCTTAAAGCCTGAACATCAAGTGATTTCCGTCGGTTCCTGCACCACCAATTGCCTCGCCCCGGTGGCGAAAGTGCTGAATGACGGCATCGGCATCGAATCCGGTTTCATGACCACCATCCACGCCTTCACCAACGACCAGAACCTGCTGGATAACAACCATAAAGATAACCGCCGCGCGCGCACGGCGGGTGCTTCCATGATCCCCACCACCACGGGCGCGGCGAAGGCACTCGGCATCGTGCTGCCGGAGCTGAAAGGCAAGCTGGACGGAACCTCCATCCGTGTGCCGGTGCAGAATGTTTCGCTGGTGGATTTAACCTTCAGTGCCGCCCGCGATACCTCGGTGGAGGAGATCAACGTGCTCATCCGCAAAGCTTCCGAAGGCGCGATGAAAGGTGTGCTGGGCTATAATACGATGCCGCTGGTTTCCGTGGATTTCAACCACACCACCGAAAGCTCCATCTTTGATGCCACGCAGACCTACGTGGTGGGCGGGGGGTTCGTGCGCGTGGCGGCGTGGTACGATAACGAATGGGGATTTTCCACCCGGATGCTGGATGTGGCGGGATTGGCGGGGTAGCTCTCTCTCCCGTGTGTGGGAGAGGATTGGGGTGAGGGCTGTTTGCAACAGAAATGCCCTCACCGGAAATCCGGCCAATAAACTGGCTCGGATTTCCTCCTCTCCCGCACACGGGAGATGTATAAACCTCTTTACTAATCTTAACTTTTCCATTATGTTAGCACCCCCGGATAACGTGATACCTGAACTATGGTTGCCAACGTGCGTACAATAGCTGACCTCCTGAAAAAAGACCTGCGGGACAGGTTCGTGCTGCTGCGCGTGGATTTGAATGTGCCGATGGCGGGCGGCAAGGTGGCGGATACCACGCGCATCGAGCGGCTTACCACCACCATCCGCGCGCTGCTTGCCGTGCAGGCGAAAGTGGTGGTGATTTCGCATTTTGGCCGCCCGGATGGCCGCTTTGACCACGAGCTTTCGCTCGCTCCGCTGGCGGATGCACTCGGCGATGCGCTGGGCGGCATCGAGGTGCTGTTCGGCGTGGATTGCGTTGGCAGTTCAGCACTTTCCGCGTGCGAGCGCATGGAATCGGGCGACGTGCTGCTGCTGGAGAATCTGCGGTTCCATGCGGGCGAGGAGGCGAACGATCCGGCATTCGCGGCTGCGCTGGCGGAACTCGGTGATTTCTATGTGAACGATGCGTTTTCCTGCTCCCACCGTGCCCATGCTTCGATTGTTGGCATTGCCGAGCTTCTGCCTTCGTTTGCCGGGCATCTGCTGGCCTCGGAGCTGGAGCATCTGGAGGCTGCGCTTGATACGCCGGAACACCCGCTCGCGGCGATTGTGGGCGGCTCCAAGGTTTCCACGAAAATCGAGCTGCTTGAGCATCTTGCAACCAAGGTGGATTATCTGATGGTTGGCGGCGGCATGGCCAACACCTTCCTCTATGCGATGGGTAAGGATGTGGGGAAATCCCTGTGCGAGAAAAACTATAAAGATACTGCGCTGCGTATCCTTGAAGCGGCGCGGCGGGAAGGGTGCGAAGTGCTGCTTCCGCTGGATGCTATTGCGGCGAAAACACTGGAGGAAGGTGCTGCGTGCCGCGTGGTTTCCGTGGAGGATGCGCCGCAGGATACAATGATGCTCGATATTGGCCCGGAAACGGTGGAATACTGGGGCAAGGTGCTGGCGGATTGCCGGACACTGGTGTGGAACGGCCCGGTGGGTGCCTATGAATTCAGCCCGTTCGATGTGGGGAGCATTTCGCTTGCGCGTGTGATTTCCCGCCTGACGGAGCGGGGCAGCCTGCAAAGCATCGCGGGCGGCGGGGATGTGTTGGCGGCACTGGGTCGCGCGGGGCTGCAGGATACGCTCACCTATATTTCCACGGCGGGCGGTGCGTTCCTCGAATGGCTGGAAGGAAAGGAACTTCCAGGCGTGAAAGTGCTGCAGGAAACGGCGGAAAACAAGAAAAAAAGCGTTGCGTAATAATAACGCGGCAAGTAAGCCGCATCACTTCAGTAAATAAAGGAGCCAACCATGAAAATCACCACCAAAGTTAAAAAAATCCTCGCGTGCTATGAAAGCGATAATCCCGGCACAAAAGCAAATCTTGCCCGGATATTGATGCACGGGCGGCTGGGCGGCACGGGCAAGATGGTGATCCTGCCGGTGGATCAGGGCTTCGAGCATGGCCCCGCGCGCAGCTTTGCGCCGAATCCGGAGGCCTACGATCCGCATTACCATTTCAAGCTGGCGGTGGATGCGGGGCTGAATGCCTACGCCGCGCCGTTCGGATTTCTGGCGGCGGGGGCGGATACGTTCGCCGGGCAGGTTCCGCTGATTCTCAAGATGAACAGTGCCAATGCGCTGGCGGATGGCAGCCTCGGCGACCAGGCCGTCACCGGCTCGGTGCATGAGGCGATGAAGCTCGGCTGCGCGGCGGTGGGCTTCACGATTTATCCCGGCTCGGACGATTGCTACGGCATGATGGAGGAATTTCGCGATCTGGCGGAAGACGCGCGCCGCCACGGGCTGGCTACGGTGCTGTGGAGCTATCCGCGCGGCGGGAAAGTCGGCAAGGGCGAAGGCGAAACCGCGCTGGATGTGGTGGCCTATGCCGCGCATATGGCGTGCCTGCTTGGCGCGCACATCGTGAAGGTGAAGCTGCCGACCAGCCACCTCGATCAGCCGGAAGCGAAGAAAGTGTATGAAGCGCAGAAAATCGCGCGGGCGACGCTTACGGAAGGCGTGGCGCACGTGGTGCAGAGCTGTTTCAACGGGCGGCGGCTGGTGGTGTTCTCCGGCGGTGGCAAAAAGGGCGATGCGGATTTATATACGGAAGCGTGTGCCATCCGCGACGGCGGCGGCAACGGTTCCATCATTGGCCGCAACACTTTCCAGCGCCCCCGCGCCGAGGCACTGGCGATGCTGGATAAAGTCATCGGGATTTATCAGGGGAAGGAGTAGAAAACAGGAACAGGTTTCACGAACAGGTTATAGCATCCTGTCCTGAAACCTGTTCCTCAAACCTGTTCCTCAAACCTGTTCCTCAAACCTGTTCCTGTATATGACCCGCCTCTACCTCATCACCCCTTCGCACTTCCAGCTTTCCGCGTTTGCCGGTCAGCTTGAGGATGCGCTTTCCGGCGGGGATGTGGGCTGCGTGCAGTTAAGGATGAAACATGAGGATAGCACCGTCATTCCAGCGGAGGCTGGAATCCAGCGCGGCGTGTCTACGCCGCAGACGGCTTTTTTAAGGGGACTGGATGCCAGCCTTCGCTGGCATGACAGCGTAAGGGAGGCGGCAAAAATTCTCATGCCCCTCTGCCATGCGCGGAACATTCCGTTCATCATCAATGATTATCCGGAAATCGCGCGCGATGTGGGCGCGGATGGTGTGCATCTGGGCGATGAGGATGTGGGCGTGGCGGAGGCGCGGAAGATCGTGGGTGCGGGGAAAATCATCGGCGTTTCGTGCTATGCCTCGCGGGATCGTGCGTTCACGGCGGGCGAGGAGGGCGCGGATTATGTGGCGTTCGGGCAGTTCTATGAAACGAAAACCAAGCCCGCGAAAGGCCATCCCACGCCGGAGATTCTGGAATTCTGGAGCAAGTATACAACCATCCCCTGCGTCGCCATCGGCGGCATCACGCCTGAAAATTGTGCCCCGCTCGTGAAAGCGGGTGCGGATTTTATTGCAGTGGTGACAGGCGTGTGGGAGCATCCGAAGGGCGCACGGGCGGCGGTTGCGGAATATAATGCAGCCATCACGGCGGCGCAGAAAGATCAGGAACCGCCGCGCCCGTGATGGGGCGTTTTCTCCGAGGATTCCAGTAGCGCGCGGATGCGGTACATCTTGCTTTCCGCCGCTTCCAGCACGATCTCTCCGCCGCCCCGTATATCGAACGCAAGCCAGCGACTTTCCTCTCCGTGGGCATGATCCACCGAACCATTTTTTTTCACGTGGAAATGTTTTACCGATGGATGTGCGCCGTGATGTGCCAGCGCGTCATTCACAATATCCGTGATTTTTCTGGCGGCCTTTTCGCTCCCCGCATCCACCAGGAAATAATCCGACTGGTTGCCGGACGTGTGCGGCGCGCGCACTTCTTTATCGCGGAACACGCCCGCAAGGCGGCGGAGGCTGTCTTTCGGTGAAACGGGTGGTGACACAAGCAATCCTGTTCTTTGTTGCTCTTGCCGTTCATCCTAACACAGAATGGTTAAAAAATCGTAAAGCGGCAGGAGGGAACGTCATTATCCCCTTGAAGCAAGTACCCCGTCATTCCCCGACTTTTTGCGTGAGCAAAAAGTATAGGGGAATCCATGCTTGCCGCGAGATGGATCGCCCCCTGCCTTCGCAGGGGCAAGCTCTATAATTGCTTCGCAATTCGGGCGATGACGATCTTACTTGCTTCAAGGGGATAGACACAGGAGGGAAGTGCGATGCCGATTCTTTGCCGCCGATGCATCATCCCGCGAAACTTCCGTTGCCAACTCCTGTTGAACTTGCTAGGTTGCCCCCGGTCGAACATATAACGGGAGTGGCTATGCCAAAAGTGACCGCGATTGAAGTGCGTCCGGGCAATATCGTCGAGCATCAGAAAAAGCTCTGGCGTGTGCTTAAAACCGAGCACGTGAAGCCCGGCAAGGGCGGCGCGTTCTGCCAGATGGAAATGAAGGAACTCAAGCAGGGAACCAAGCTGAACGAGCGGTTCCGCTCCTCTGAAACGCTGGAGCTGGTGCGGCTTGATCTCAAGGATTACCAGTTCCTCTATAACGAGGGCGAGAACATCGTGCTGATGGATCCGAAAAACTACGACCAGATGACCATCCCCCGGAAGCTCCTCGGTGAGCAGGCCGTGTTCCTGCAGGATGGCATGAAAATTTCGCTGGAAGCCTCCGAGCACGACATCATCAGCGCGCGTGTGCCGGATCAGGTGGTGCTTGCCATCACCGAAACCGAAGCCGTGGTGCGCGGGCAGACTGCGGCTTCCTCCAATAAACCCGCCATGCTGGAAAACGGTGTGCGCGTGATGGTTCCGCCCTTCATCAATGCCGGCGACCGCGTGGTCATCAACACCGCAGACGTGCGCTATATCGAACGTGCGAAAGAATAGCCTTAGGGACACCCTGGAGATGAACAATGCACCTCTACGAGAAAGTACTCCTTGTTCCCTGTGAAGAAACCGAAAGGAATTTCTATTTTATAGATTCTTACCCCTGGTGCGAATTTTTAATGAACCCCCGTATGTTGCGGGGTAGTGATTTTTTAATGCGTTGGTCACAGGGCGTTTGGAGTGAAAAGCGGTTGATTGATGCCGTAAACACTTCAGGAGAATTTTTTGCTCTGCCCTATGGGCCAAGTGGTACAGCACCGGAAGACCCGCGAGGGGTGGAATTGTACTTTGAAAAACTGGAGGCAGTGGGCTTACAGGATCAAAAAAGACCCGATCTATTGATTTTTAAAGCCAGTGAGAAAAACCGAATTCTAAAATTAGTAGAAGCACTTGGAGGTGAAGCAGAAATTGCCTTCACTCCGGATTCGGATGAAAGGATCAGTGAGATTCTTGACAAAGCGTTTATTGCTATCGAGTGCGAAAACAGCTTATGGCGCGCGGGGCAAATGCCTGGCTTTAATCAGCCTTTGAAACCCATGCGGCGCTTGGGCGGAAAACCTGGTTTATCGAAAAGCGTTGTAGTTCCAACGGTCATCATAAAAGATGAAGATATAGCCCGCCTTGCCGCTTGGGAAAATGCTCATTCAGTGCCCATTCATGTGTGGCACGCATTTTTTGATAAGGCATATGGTATAAGTTTCAGGCGGGCGCAGGAACTGATAGCCGAGGGCTTGATTTTACCCCATGCACAGGTGTTTCAAGCTCCCGGCGGTGCAACAACAAAAAAATCTATTTACAAGATATATTACCACTACGCGTATCCTTTGGGAACCTCCCTGGCGGAGCCAGAGTTGGATGCCAGGGTTATAGTGGATAAAAATGGACACATACTACCTTACGTATCTTTTAAGGGCGGCAAGTTGGCATTAAGCACCGAAGCACTATCCGTGCTTGAAGAGGCATCCAATGTTTAGCCCGGCGATTATGGAGAAACTTGTACAAGACCTGCCCTCTCATGGTGCAGGCAGAGAGGCCTTGCGAGAAAAAGGGCAATTCTGGACTCCCGAATGGGTTACAGATGCCATGATTGAGTGGTGTCTGTCTGCAAGTAATGAAATTTTTGACCCCGCTGTAGGTTCTGGCGCATTCCTGCGTGCAGCAAAACGGTATGCCTGGGAGAATGGGCGGGAAATAAGCCTGTATGGCTGCGAATTATACAGAGAGGAAATAACGAAAGCGTGCGCGTATGGTCTTTCTGAAATCGATGTGGAAAATGTGTTTATTGGTGACTTTATAAAACAGCCATCATTGAGAAAGTATAAAGGTATCGTCGCTAACCCGCCCTATATTCGTCATCATAGGCTCAGTCAGGAATATAAAGCCTTCTTAAAAGAACTTTCCCTTAAAACCCTGGGACAGACACTTGATGCAAGAAGCGGGCTGCATATATATTTTCTTATAAAGGCGCTTAGTTTGCTCGCAGAGGGCGGGCATTTGGCATTTATCCTGCCAGCCGATGTTTGCGAAGGGAAATTTTCAAATACGCTTTGGGGCTGGTTATCAAAGAATTTTCGTATTGATGCTCTTGTAACTTTTACTGCAGCCGCAACGCCATTTCCTAAAGTAGACACCAATCCCGTTATTTTGTTTATCAGCAAAAACGCACCTCGAAAGAATCTTTGCTGGGCACAGGTAAAAGAGGCTGACACAAACCTGCTGCATACATGGGTGATAGAAGGTTTCGGGCAAATAGACCGCCCGGAAATTTTTGCCTGTGATCGGTTGCTGGATGAAGGTCTGCAAACTGGCCTTAGCAGGTTTCCCATGCCACAGGGTATTTATGAAAACTCTATCAGGTTTGGGGATATTTTCAAGGTCGTGCGCGGCATTGCAACGGGATGTAATGAATTTTTCTTTTTGAACTCAGCGCAAATTGCAGCGCATAACCTGCCGCATACTGCTTTCGTGCGCGCAGTAGGCAGAGGCAGGGACATTTCTTCTGAGGTTCTCACCCAGGAGCACGTGGATAAACTGGATGCGGCAGGACACCCAACATTCTTGCTCTCACTCAATGCCTTACCGCCTAAAATGTTTACTGGAGCTATTCAGAAATACCTGGAGTATGGAAGAAATTTAGGTTTGCCTGAACGATCGCTTATTAAGCAGCGTTCAACGTGGTATCATATGGAACAAAGAAAAACCCCTTCATGGCTTTTTGCTTATTTAGGGAGAAGAAATTGCCGCTTTGTTCTCAATAATACTGGTATAGTACCGCTGACAGGTTTTCTATGCGTGTATGAGAAAGTTCCTGGTAAATTTTCGAGAGAGAAATTAAGCGAGGTGCTTAACCATCCAGCGACCATCGCCAACTTGCCGCTTGTTGCAAAAAGCTATGGGGGAGGCGCGCTCAAAGTCGAGCCACGCCAACTTGAGCGACTGCCGATACCTCTTTCCGTTATCAGGGAACAGGGAATCGAAATGGATTTGTTTCCCCATGCTGATTGCTTGCTATAAACCATATTAGGATTCTGTACCCATGCATAAATCGCCGATGATACGAATGATGGAGGATGCCGTGATGAAGGCCGGGAAGGCCATCGCGCGGGATTTCGGCGAGGTGGAGAACCTTCAGGTATCGAAAAAAGGCCCGCGCGATTTCGTGACTTCCGCCGACCTCCGCGCTGATAAAATCCTCCGCGAGGAACTGACCAGAGTGCGCCCGCACTATAGCTTCCTCACCGAGGAAAGCGGCTACATCAAGGGGCAGGACGAAGCGCATTGCTGGATCATTGATCCTGTTGACGGAACCACCAATTTCATGCACGGCATCCCGCATTTCTGCATTTCGCTGGCACTGCAGGAAACCAAGCCGAACGGCAAAAAGGAAATTGTGGCGGGCATTGTGTTCGCGCCCGCGCTGCAGGAGCTTTACTGGGCGGAGCGCGGGCAGGGCGCATATCTGCATAATCGCCGCCTCCAGGTTTCCGGGCGGGATAACCTCTCCGATGCGCTGGTGGCCATTTATCCCAGCCGCGAAGATGCCCGGATTACCCATAAGCTCGTGGATGCGGTGGAAACGATGGGGTGCACCATGCGCAATTTCGGTGCGGCGGCACTGGATCTCGCATATGTCGCTTCCGGGCGGCTGGACGGATTCTTTCACCCCAAACTTAAATCGTGGGATATGGCGGCAGGCATCTTGATTGTTCGGGAAGCCAGGGGTATGGTGACGGATGCCGGGGGCGGCGATACCATGTTTGAAAGCGGGCAGCTTCTCGCCACGAACCAGCATTTGAATGATGAAATGCGCCGCCTTCTTGTAGGGATAGTGTAACGACGAAGCATAGGCGGCGGAAGGGTATCGGGTTGGGAGACCCGTCTTTCGCGGCAGGATTCGTAATAAGAACGGCAAGCAGGGAGAGCGGTATGTCGGAAGTTTCAGCATTGGGTGAATATTCAAGAAGGCACGCCTATAAAGCCTCGCGGAAACGCGGGAAAAAACTGGTGCGCAAAGGCTTGCTGGGTGTGACATTCGCCGTGGCGGTGCTGTATGTGCTGAGCGCATCGGCTCAGGATATGCCGTGGAAAGGGCAGAATGCACAGCCGCCCGCAGCCGGAACCGCAGTGGCCGCAGACCCGGCAGCGGCGGCAACAACAGCGGCGGCAGGCCCCGCACAACCCGCGCCTACTCCGCCGGAATTGCTTGGTCGGCTGGCCTTCGACAAGGATCAGGTGATCCTGGATGATCGGCAGCGTCAGGAACTGGATAAAATCGCCACGCGCCTGCGTGCGAACCCCGCGCTCCGCATCATGATTGACAGCTACGCCAGCCCGCGCGAAGGGCAGGCGAGCGATGCTCGCCGGATTTCTGTCAAGCGTGCTGTTGCGCTGCGCAAATACCTTATCACCAAAGGGCTGGTGCAGGAGCGCATCAGCGTCCGCGCGCTCGGCGATACTGTCGCCGATGAGCCGAAAGACCGCGCGGATGTGATGACGCTGTAGAGGGTGGGATTCCTTCCTCCGCCCCTGCTTGCGGGGGAGGCAGGAAATCCGAGCCGCGCCGGAGCGCAGCGCAGGCAGGCCGGATTTGTGGAGGGGGTTGCTTTGGTTCCGGCAGCAAAATACCCCCTCCGGATTTCTTAGGTTCACTGCGTTCACCAACGAAATCCTCCTCCCCCGCAGACGGTGGAGGAGAAGAAAAAAATTCATGCACCGCACACGTGCCATTCCATCAGCACTGCGTCCACCTTGCCGTGTGGGCGGGTGTAATAGCCTTTGCGGCGGCCATTTTCTGTAAAACCGCATTGCGTGTAAAGTGCCCGCGCCGCGCCGTTATCCTCTGCCACATCCAGATAGAGCGCGAACGCCCCGTGCGCCCGCGCCCAGGCTTTCCCTGCTTCAATCAGCCGCGTGGCGAGCTTTTGCCGCTGGCCGGAGGGATGCACACAAAGTGTCAGGATTTCCGCCGTGTGTGCGTTCTCGATGGCGCGGAGCAGCAGAAATCCGCGCGGCGCGTTGCCCTCCCATGCGGCCAGCGCGCAGGTGGCGGGCACGGCGAGCGATTCGGAAACCATCGCCGCGCTCCAGTATTCGGCGGGAAAGGCAAATGCGGAAGCATGGAGTTCGGCCAGTGCCGGAGCATCAGAAAGGGCGGCAGGGCGGATGGCAAGGGCGGGCGTGGTCATAGCGGCGCGGCGGGTTTCGGCAGCTTCGCATCGGGCGCGCGGATATAGAGCGGCGCAAGATTATCCGCAGGGGCAATGCCGGAAGCGAGGTGCTTCGCCGCAAGCGCAGCCGCCTGGGAAGCGTGTGGCATCATCTCCGGCAGCAGGTATGCGGGGTTGATCTCCGGCAGTATCTCCCGCACGATGGCCGAGCAATTCCCGGCGATGATTTCCCCCGTGCCGAGCCAGGAGGGGATTGCACTCACATCTATCAGCGCGGGTTCGTTGATAGGGATTCCATCTTCCGCAAAACGCTGCGCATAAACCTGCCCGCGCATCGCATTAAGCAGCACAAGAACGGGCGGGAAAACCAGCGGCTCAGGCAGCGCGAACGGGAGCGCGCTGAAAACTTCCCAGGCAATCGCCTCCAGCGTGGTGATGCCGTAAACGGGAAGCCCTGTCGCCAGCGAAATGCCCAGCATCGCCGCCATACCGATGCGCACACCGGTGAAACTGCCGGGGCCGATGGTGGTGGCCAGCGCGCTCAAATCGCTGTAAGTGAGCTGCATCTGGTGGAGCACCTCCTCCATCATCGGAAGCAAACGCTCGGCCTGCCGCGCGGAATCACGCTCCTCCATAAAAGCGAGGAGCGCGCCCTGTGCATCTGCTACGGCTACCGAACACGTGCCGCAGGCCGTATCCACCGCGAGCAGCACGGGGGGCTACTGCTTCGCGGGCGCGCCGCCTTGCCCTTCCTTGATAATGCCGACCAGATCATCGGGCAGGGGAGGCGCGGAAGGCACAGCATTTCCCTGCTCGTTTTTCTTCTCCTCATCCTTGGGCGCGGCGGGAACCGGAGCATCGGAAGGCGGAATCACAGCAGGCGGAGCAGGGGGTACGTGCGCCATTCCCGCAGGTGCGGGCGGAACAACCGGAGCCATGCCTGAAGGTGCGGGCGGAATGGCCGCAGGCGGGGCAGGAGGAGCCAGACGTGCAGGTGGCAGATTGCCCGGAGCCGGAATGGCCGGCGCGGAAGGAATCAGGCCGGGCGTTCCGTGCATCGGCTCGGCGGCGGGAACCGGAGCCGCAGGAGTGGTTGCAGCAGGAGCGATTGCAGCAGGCAGGGGTGGCATCGCGGGCGGAACGGACGCGGGCGCAGTGTTGTCCATCATCGGCGCATGAGCGGGCATCGGCGCATGGGCGGGCGCACTTCCTGCCATCGGCGCACGCATCATGGGTGCATTGCCCATCGGGGCGTGTGCAGGAGCACCGGGTGCAGGGATGGCGGGCGCAGGTGCGGCACTCGGAGCCTGCGGCGCAGAAGGTGCGGGCATCGGCGGCATGGCGGGCGTGGGAACAGCCATCGGCTCAGCCTCTTCCGGAGCGGCGATAACGTGCCTGGTGCTGGTATTTTCAGCAGGTTTCGCGGATTCCGCAGCGGCCTTCACTTTCGCCGAATGTCTTTTGGAAGTGCCGGATTTCAGATGTTTGGAG
>JAHFPR010000165.1 GCA_023269645.1 Alphaproteobacteria bacterium
TTTCGGATTGCTGGCACTGAACGTATACCTTAATCTGTTCGGCCTGCCGCGATCCTCCGCGCTGGTGGGTGGGCTGACCCTCGCCTTGCTGGTGTTGCCGGTTATCGTCATCACCTCGCGCACGGCGTTACAGGCCGTGCCACAATCCATCCGCCATGCGGCGATTGCGATGGGAGCCACGAAAGTCCAGACCACGCTGCACCACACCCTGCCCTACGCACTGCCGGGTATCATGACCGGAACTATCCTCAGCATCGCCCGCGCCCTGGGCGAAACCGCGCCGCTGCTGATGATTGGCATGGTCGCGTTCGTAGCGGATGTGCCGGGGAATTTCACCGCTCCCGCCACCACCCTGCCCGTGCAGATTTTCCTGTGGTCGGATAAGCCGGAGGCGGGCTTCGTTGAAAAAACTTCCGCCTGCATCATGGTGCTGCTTGGCTTCCTGGCTGCGGTGAACGCGCTGGCAGTATACCTTCGCAGGAAATTCAGGTACGATTGGTAAAATGCAGGGGTTACAGGGTTATGGTAGATAAAGATAAAAAAACTGATCTGCGGATCACCACGCAGAATCTGAATGTTTTTTACAGCGAAAAACAGGCACTGTTCGATGTGAATATTGATATTCTCAACCATAGCGTCACCGCGCTTATTGGACCTTCAGGTTGCGGAAAATCCACTTTCCTCCGCTGCCTGAACCGCATGAACGACGTGGTGGAAAACTGCCGCGTTGAGGGCAAAGTGATGCTGGATGGCTATAACATCTACGGTAAAAAAGCGGATGTCGTGCTGCTGCGGCAGCGGGTCGGGATGATCTTCCAGAAGCCCAACCCCTTCCCAAAATCCATTTACGATAATGTTGCCTATGGCCCCCGCATCCACGGATTTACGAAAAAGAAAGAAGAACTGGATCAACTGGTGGAAACTTCGCTCAAGCGCGCCGGGCTGTGGGATGAAGTGAAAGACCGGCTGAATGAACCCGGCACTTCCCTTTCCGGCGGGCAGCAGCAACGGCTCTGCATCGCGCGGGCGATTGCGGTGAAGCCGGAAGTCATCCTGATGGATGAACCCTGTTCTGCGCTCGACCCCGTGGCCACAGCGAAAATCGAGCGACTGATCGAGGAATTGAAGGAACGTTTCACCATCGTGATCGTCACCCATTCCATGCAGCAGGCGACGCGCGTTTCCAACCATACGGCCTTCTTCCACCTCGGAAAAATCATCGAATCCGGGCGGACACAGGAGCTTTTCTCTAACCCCAAGGAAAAAAAGACACGGGACTATATCGCAGGAAAATTCGGGTGATGGTATATTTATAGCGGAGACTTTAGTCGGCAAGTGCGTATTATAAATAGAAGATTTTTCCAATCCTTATAATGGAGCATGGTATGAAAAAATTATTTACAACGACCGCATTAGTACTTTCGCTGGCTTTTTCCGGCACAGGCTGGGCTAACGATGCAACTTCGCACGAGAAAAGCCATCATGATGGCTCGCCGCGCTATATGAAAGAGGCACTTTCCAAGCTGCCGAAAGACAAGGCTGCCCTGTTCGAGGATAGCATAAAAAAAGCGCGGGAACAGAATAAAACCCTGCAGGATCAGGCAAAAACGCTGCGTGAGGAGCTTCGCGCGCTGCTCACCGCGCCGAAGTTCGATAAGGATGCGTATATTGCAAAGAGCGCGGAAATACAGCAGCTTCAGGCGAAGGCACACGCCAATAAAGCCGCCGCATTCGCCGGAGCCGCCACACAACTGACACAGGATGAACGCAAAACGCTCTCCGATGCGATACACCACCGTGGGCAGGGTAAAGGTAAGGAACACGGGCGCGAATATCGCGGGAAGAATAAGGATCGTGATGATCATCATGAAGGCAAGGATGGCAAGGAAACTGGCCATGATGTACCGGAACCGTCCGGAAAATCAGAGTAACCAGGTTCTGTTGATATTCAAACCCTGGCTTCTTCCCCGGCTTCAAATTTGCGGATGCGCACAGAGGCAATCTGGTTACGCTTGCGCTTGAGCACCTCAAACTTGAAATCGCCGATGTGGAACACTTGCCCTGCTTCGGGGATTTGCTGTACCTTGTGGATAATCAGCCCGGCGACGGTGGTAGCCCTGTCATCCGGCAGTGCCCATCCGAATTCCCGGTTAAGATCGCGCACTGTGATCGTTCCATCCACGGTGCAGCTTCCGTCGTCATGATGGAGTATGGGGTGGGTGCGCGCATCGTGCTCATCGTCAATCTGCCCGACGATTTCCTCCAGAATATCCTCCAGTGTCACCATTCCCAGCAATGCGCCGTATTCATCCACCACGAACGCCAGATGGCTGTGATGCTCGCGGAATGCCTTGAGCTGGTCTTTAAGCGTGGTTGTTTCCGGGATAAACCACGGCGCGATAAGGACATTCTTCAACTGCAGTGCGGAACGATCCGGCGCGTGGTGCAGTGCCTGCATCAATTGCTTGCTATGCAGGATGCCGATGATGTTATCCTGGTTTTTCTGCCAGACGGGAAGGCGCGTATACGGGCTGCCAAGTGCCTGATTGATAATTTCCTGTATGGGCATATCGGTATCCAGCGTCACCATATCCTTGCGGTGCACCATCACCTCGCTGACTTCGATTTTCTCCAGATCCAGGATACTTCCGAGCATATCGCGCTCATCTTTTACCACATCACCCTGCTCGTGATGCAGCGCAATAGCACCGCGCAATTCATCTGTATCGCGCCTTTCTCCCACCGGTTTTCTACGGATGCCGAATATCCAGAGCGTTGCATTTACGATGCCCTGCACGGCAACACTGATCGGTAAAAGCACCCGTACCAGCACCACGAACAAAGGAGCCACCGCCAGTGCCACGCTTTCTGTATGTCGGAGCGCATAGGTTTTCGGCAGCACTTCGGCGAAAATCAGGATAAGCAGCGTCATCACCACGGTTACAATGCCCAGCACCAGATCGTTGTTTCCAAAGTAACTAATGGCGAGGCTCGTGGCCACTGCGGAAGCCGCAATCGTCACCGCGTTATAGCAGAGCAGGATGATGCCGACCAGCCGCTCCTTCTGCTTTAGGAGACTGCTGAGCATCTTGGCACGGAGGTTACCCTCCATGCAGAGTTTGTAGATTTTGGCGTGTGAAGCACCAATCAATGCGGTTTCTGCACCGGCAAAAAACCCGGAAAGAATAAGAAGAATAACAATTAATATCAACATATTAAAAACTATAATTTATCTATTTGGTGTTATTGAAATCAAAAAACTTTTAACCATTTCTGCATCTATATTTTTTTGGATGAACGCTTTGCCGATGCCGCACGTGAGGATAAGCACCAGCTTGCCGTCCTCCGCTTTTTTATCCTGATACATGGATGCAAGCAGTGCCTCCACCCTGAAACAATGCTGCAGATCACCAGGAGTAACGGGCAGTCCTGCGGCACGAAGATGGGCAATCACGCGCTGCGTATCTTCTGTTGGGCAAAGGCCGAGTTGTTCCGAAAACTGGAAGGCCAGTGCCATGCCGATGCTGACAGCCTCGCCATGCAGGAGCCTTCCATCATAGCCCATTTCCGCTTCCAGCGCATGGCCGAACGTGTGGCCGAGATTGAGCAGCGCGCGCCTGCCGGATTCCCGCTCATCCTCCCCCACGATTTCCGCCTTCGCACGGCAGCAGGTGAGAATGCAGTGCTGGAGGAACGTATTATCCTTCGCTGTTGAATCAGGATGACAAGCCTCCAGTTCCGTAAAGAAATCCGGCTTGTTGATAAGTCCGTATTTCACCACTTCCGCATAGCCGGCGAGAAATTCACGCTTCGGCAGCGTCGCCAGCGTATCCAGATCGGCAAGCACAAGTTTCGGCTGGTAGAAAGTGCCCACCAGATTTTTTCCGTGCTTCGTGTTGATCCCCGTTTTGCCGCCGACGCTGCTATCCACCATTGCAAGCAGTGTAGTCGGAATCTGGATGTAGGGAACGCCGCGCAGCAGGATGCTTGCCGCAAACCCTGTGATGTCGCCTACCACGCCGCCGCCCAGCGCGATAAGGGTGGTTCCGCGATCCGGATTAAACGCAAGTAATTGATTAAGTAATTTCTCTAACGAGCTAAAATTCTTTGTTTTTTCACCAGGTGATAATGTAATAGAATCGTGATGTACCCCCTGCCCTTGCAATCCGGATTCAAGGCGCGCAAGATGCCCTGCCGCCACCACATTCACATCCGTCACGATAATCACACGACGGGAAACCAGCAGCGGCGCGATGTGCTCTCCGGCATTTTCCAGCAGCCCCCTGCCGACGAGAATGGTATAGCTGCGCCCTTCGCTCAACGGGACGATGACGGTATCGGCATCAGGCGGGAGGGTTTGCGCGCACATAATTTTCCAGGGCGGTGAGGATGTTATCAATAACCTGCTGATGCGGGCTTTCATCGCTTCTTACCACGATATTCGCCTCTGCGTAAATGGGATAGCGTTCCTCCATCAGCCGCGCCAGCACGGTATGCTTATCCCCCTGCTCCAGCAACGGCCTCGTGGATTTACGCGAAACGCGCTCCAGCAGCACCTCAATATCCGCCTTCAGCCACACAGAAATCCCGCGCGCCTTGATGATTGCCCGCGTTTCCGGCTGGATGAACGCCCCGCCTCCGGTCGCCAGGATATGCGGTGGCCGCTCCAGATCGGCGGCGATGGTTTCCCGTTCCATTTTGCGGAAGGCAGGCTCCCCCGCATACTCAAAAATATCGCTGACCGAGCAGCCCTGCCGCTCCTCTATCTCTGCGTCGGAATCCGCGAACGGCACGTTTATCTGCTCGCCCAGGCGTCTGCCAATGGCACTTTTTCCAGCGCCCATCAGCCCTACCAGCACCAGTGTTTTCGGTAATGCAATCATGATGGTTCCTATTGCCGCAGGCGTTCACTTGTCGTAATGTATAACCCT
>JAHFPR010000166.1 GCA_023269645.1 Alphaproteobacteria bacterium
CCTGGTTTTCCCGGAGGGCATCTGCGGTGATGGCAACAATGGGTGTGTGCCTTTTTCCAACCTCCGCTTCGTACATACGGATGGAGCGTGAGGCCTCGTATCCATCCATCTCCGGCATATGGCAATCCATGAATATGAGGTGGTAATCGAATTTCCGGGCCATGTTCAGTGCCTCCTTGCCGTTGCTGACGGCATCCACGCCGCACCCGCGCTTCTTGAGGATATTAACAACCAGCGTCTGGTTCATTTTCATATCGTCCGCGACCAGAATACGTGTGCCGGGAAACATTTTTTTCTTTGCTAGTTCGATTGTCTTATCAGCGTTCTTTTGCTGTAGCAGGGTATTGCGGGTAATGAGCTGGCTGTGATCTCCCCGGCGCACCGCATCGGCCACATATAACAGGACATTCTTGAGTGTCAGGGGATGGTAGGGTTTCATCAGGAAACCCAGAAAGCCCATTTTCAATATTTCATCGGGAGAAGCAATTTCTCCTGAAGATGAGGAGGTGAGCATGACAAGCGCGGTATCTTTCAGCCTCTCATCCTGTTTGATGGCGGCTGCCAGAGTTATACCGCCGACATAGGGCATACGGCGATCAAGGATGACCATGTCATAGGGCGCGCCCTTCACTACGGAATTTTGCAGATAGATAAATGCTTCATCTACGGAAACCGCTACATCGCAGAGAATATTCCAGCTTGTGAGATAACGGGAAAGAATAGTGCAGTTTATCGGCAGGTCATCCACCACCAGCACACGCAGGGTGGATAAATCCAGGTCGGGATAGGGCGTTTTTTCAGGCCGGTTGTCCGTGCCATATGGCAGGGTAATATCGAAATAGAATCGGGAGCCTTTTCCCACCGTGCTTTTAACGCCGAGTGTGCCGCCCATCATTTCCACCAGCGTTTTGCAGATGGCAAGTCCCAGCCCTGTGCCGCCGAACTTGCGTGTGGTGGATTCTTCCGCTTGCGAGAATTTATTGAAGATATAATCGAGCTTATCCTCCGGTATGCCTATACCGGTATCCTCCACTTCAATAACTATCTTTGCCGAATGGCCGCCCGTATCTTCCGAGCGTACCTTCAGGACAACATACCCTTCTTTCGTGAATTTGAGGGCATTGCCGACAAGGTTGAGAATAATCTGCCGGATGCGTCCGGCATCTCCCACGTAAAAATCGGGAGTGCCGGGTGTCAAATCCACCAGCAGCTCAAGGGATTTTTCCTGCGCCCGGAACATCAGCACGTCGGTAATATCCTCGATAGAGGAATAAAGGCTGAAATTGACGGGTTCAAGATGCAGCTCTCCCGCATCAATCTTGGCAATATCCAGAATGTCGTTGATAATTTCCAGCAGGGAATCCCCGGATTTTCTGATGATTTCCACCCAGCTCCGCTGTTCGCTGTTCAGCGGGGTATCCACCAGCAGTCCTGCAATACCCAGCACACCGTTCATCGGTGTGCGGATTTCATGGCTCATATTTGCCAGGAAGTCGCTTTTTGCCCGATTGGCGGTTTCCGCCCGCACCAGGGCGATCTGCAATTCTGAGGTGCGTTGCTGCACCAGTTTTTCAAGGTTTTTCCGGTGTGCTTCCAGTTCCTCCTGCTGCCCCATCATTTCATCGGACATCAGGCGCAGCGCGCGCTCCTGCATTTCGCTGCGATGGTCGTATTCCGCATAGACCTCATCCACCAGATGCAGCAGTACCGCATAGTCAATAACGCCCTCCGCCGATGTTGCCTTGTGTAGCTGACGCTGCAACAGCCGTTGTAACGGCTTCTGGCTGGGATTATTGGGTTTCATGCAGCAGTGTGACGGTCATGGTCTGGTTGTGAAGCCCGCATTTTCCGGTGAACTGCTGGTGACAGATTTCCCCGTAAGAATAAAATCCGATGGTGGGAATCGTGTTGTTAAACACTTCGGCGACGGCCTCCGTTTCATCGGAAATACGCTGCCCCAGCAACAGTTTCCGCCCGATGCAACTAATCAGAATCGCCAGGCTGTCTGCATACGGTTTATCAAAACCCGCAAGCCCTGCGGCTTTTCCCGCGCCTTCCACCAGGTTATTGAAATCCCCGCGCATCAGCTGCGCGATATACCCCTCCGGCACGTCGCCTGCGAACGTCATGGATTTTTCTTCTTCGTTGATGCCTACAATCGTGCGCACCATATCGTGCTCGGACGTGAATTCAGGGCGGATGGCGAGCGGAAAAAGCAAGGCACTTCCCGGAAGTTTCTCGGCATCCGGGCCGAGATACTGCTTGTAAAGATCAAGCGCGGGCTTGCCATCCAGCTCAAAGAGCACATTGCCCCTGGATTTCGTGATGCGCCGTTTCGGGCCGAACGGATCCCATCCGCCTACGCTGCCGTAGCCTGTTTTCAGGGCACTGCCGTAAAACCCTACTGCCGCGATTTTCTTCGGTTCTGGCGGACTATCAAGACCTACGAGCGTTTTGCCGAAATCCGCTGCATCGCCCGCAAGACCGCCCGTGACGATGATCTTTTTATCCAGCGCACTGTAGATGCCGCGTATCAGATCGCTTCCGTTGACATTCGTGCCGTCGGAAAGCAGGAACACGTTACTCAATTTCTTTTTAGCCAGTTTTTGCGCGATGGTTCTTCCTGCTTCATAGGAATCTTCGATACTGGCAATGGTAACGGAGGCTGTCTTCAGTGTTGTTGCCTGGAAGTGGATTGCCGCTGCGACGACACTGTTATCCAGCACCTCCTGCTTGTAAATTTCTCCACCCGTACTGCAGCCTAGAAGATGCGCTTTGGGGTAGAGGTTCTTAAGTTCGCGGTAACGCTCTCCGGAATCCAGCGTTCCCTTTCCGCCGAAGTAAATGACGAGATGTGCATCCGGCAAAGGCGGCTGATCTTTCCAACCTGCAGCCGCCGACCATATGTGCGTTGTGACTTTCATAGCATCCTCCCCAGGAATTTTATAGTATTTCCCCTTTATTTTCGGTACGAAAATAAAGGGGGGTACGCTCGCTACGCGGCGAAAAACAGCCTCTTTCGGAGGCTGTTTTTATAGTAATTCCCCTTTTGACAAAGGGGAATTACTATAATGTACGGTTTGAAGAAATGTTTTTACGCGCGCATATTCCTGCATGAGCGTTTCCAGCATCTGCTGTTTTTCAGCGGCGGAAGCTGCCATCCCTTCCTGCGCCCTCTTGCACAACGCGCTTAATTCCTCCGCCCCTAGATTGATCGCCGTGCCTTTAAGCGCATGGGCACTGGAACGCCATGCTTCATTCGCGCCCTCCGTGCAATTACCTTTAAGCGTGGCGATGCAGGCTTCGGTGGAAGAACAAAATTCTGCAAACAGCTCCTTCTCCATTTCCGGATCGCCATCGGTCATGCTGCGCAGGTTCGTGAGATCTACCGGGTTTGTCATATGTGGCTCCCCAAGGTGCGTTCCTGAATAAACTGGTCGATATAAGCATAGATTTTATCACGGGTATAGGGCTTGATAACAAACCCTTTCGCGCCGCCGGTTTTCGCCTTTTCAACATCCTCTTTGTAGCTGTTAGCGGTGACCATCACAACGAACGCGTCCTTGTCGAGCCGGGTCAACAGGCTGCATACCTTGTGTCCGTCTGTTCCCGGCAGTTCAATATCGAGGAACACGATGTCTGGTGCTTCGGCGACATAGGCCTTAAGCGCATCTTCCCCGGTGACGGCGGCGAGCACTGCATAGCTTTTGGCCAGAAGGTTCTTCAGCATCAGCCGTGAGAATTTCTGATCCTCCACGATCATGATCTGCAGATCATCCCGCTGTTTGCGCTTCACCAGTGCTTCCTGGAAAACATTTCGGCTGATGTTATCCGACTCGCTCATTAGTCCGTTTCCTGCCCTGTTCGCGTCCTGTGATATAAGAGTAAATGGGAAGCGGGGTAACGTCAACTATCAGTTGCTTTCTTGCCGTTTGTTCTTTATGCGTTATTCATGGAGGGAAGTATCGGTGCAAGACAATAACACGCTTACACATCTTCGGCAGATTCTGAAGGATATGGGGTCGGTGCTTGTGGCCTATTCGGGCGGCGCGGACAGCACATTTCTGGCAAAAATTGCTGCCGATGTTCTTGGCGTGGATCGTGTGCTTGCCGTCACGGCCTCCTCGGAGATTTATTCACCCCGCGACACGGAGCAGGCCATAAACATCGCCCGCGATCTGGGGTTCCGGCATAAGGTGATTCGCACGAACGAACTAAGCCACCAGCCTTTTGAAGATAACGATGTGCTGCGCTGCTACCATTGCAAGCAGGAGCTGTTCACGCAGCTTTTTACGATAGCGAAAGAGCACGGTCTCTCCTGCGTGGTGGATGGCCAGAATGCGGACGACAGCAAGGATTTCCGCCCCGGAGCCAAAGCGGCGCGGGAGCTTGGTATCCGCTCTCCTCTGCAGGAAGCCGGGATGACGAAGGAGGAAATTCGTTTGCACTCCAGGGAGATGGGGCTTTCCACCTGGGACAAGCCCGCGCAGCCGTGCCTCTCCACGCGCATTCCCTACGGCACGAAAATCACCTCGAACGCCCTGCAGCGCATTGACGATGCCGAAGCGTTCCTGCTTGCGCTGGGCGTGAAGCAGTTGCGGCTGCGGGCGCATGAGGATATTGCCCGCATCGAGGTATTGCCTGAAGATTTTTGCCTGCTGCTCGATCCGGAAATTGCCGTGCGGGTGACTGCGCGTCTGAAGGAAATGGGGTTCCGTTATGTAACATTGGATATGGAAGGCTACAGGCAGGGTGCGATGAATGAGGTGCTGGGCAAGAAAAAGGTGGTCATGCATGGCTGACGCGCCGGAAAAAATTGTTACACTGTCCCGGAAAGACCCTGGTTTCGTGGAACTGGGATTTGCCAAAATTGATACTGAACGGCAAGCGCGTACCGGCCTTCCTGAAGTTATTTACGCCCCCGGAAAAAC
>JAHFPR010000167.1 GCA_023269645.1 Alphaproteobacteria bacterium
CTTGCATTATTTATTCCTTACAATTATCGTCATGCCCTGAATTGCCGAAGGCAATTCCAGGGTCATCCATCCACCCGCGAATTCGTTGTGGGGTAATCGCCCTGGAATCGCTGCGCGATTCAGACGATGACGTGGCCACAATTACCGTTTCAACTCCTCTATCTTCGTCACGTCATATGCCTGCTGCGGCTTGCCTTCGAGATCAATGATCTCCGTCATCTCGTGCTGCACTTCATGGATGCCGGTTTCCCGTATCGTGCCGTGCAGCGCATCGGTGATTTCCCGGCTGAATGCCTGGAATTTTGCCACCATTTTCCCCGCAGTGCGGAGCAGCCCCGGTATATCCTCCGGCTTCAGCACAATAATGGCCACCACCAGTATCGCGACTATTTCCCCAAGATTGATCCCTAGCATCTCATTCCGTCATCGCCTGAGTTTTGCGCAGCAAAACTATAGGGCGATCCATAGTTACTGCATGGATTCCCCTATACTTCGCCATGCGAAGTCGGGGAATGACATTTATGATTTCTTTGAATCTTCCGTCTCAACCACCGTAGAAACCTGGGCGGGTGGGATTTCCGTTTTATGCTCCAGCTTCTGCTGGTGCTTGGCGGCAGTATCGGCGGTATTCTCCTCATCCTTGCCGTGCAGCCCATCCTTGAAATGGCGCAGCCCTTTGCCGATGTCGCCCATCACCTTCGGCAGCTTGCCCGCGCCAAACACAATCAGCACAATCACGATAATCAGTATGAGTTTCCACGGGCTTAACATCGAGCACTCCTTGGGTGGCCTAAAGGGTAATATTATAAAGCACTTCCTGCAAGTTGCAAGCCGCGCATCATGCTTTATTCCCCGTGCATAGCCCTTGTGCTTTCAGGCAAAAATGCGTAGCCTGACGGCGTATCAACCCCAGAGCACCCCCTGCGATATGCCCGGAAACAATCCGCACGAAATCCTTTATCTGCTTATTGCTGCGGTTTTTATCGTCGCACTGTTCAAGCGACTGCGCCTAAGCCCGGTGCTGGGATATCTGGTGGCGGGCGGAGCCATCGGGCCGCACGGGCTTAACTATATTCCCGATACTTCCTCCACCCAGAACATCGCGGAATTCGGCGTGGTGTTCCTGCTGTTCATGATCGGGCTGGAGCTGACTTTCGAGCGTCTGAAGAATATGCGCAAGCACGTGTTCGGCTTCGGCACGGCGCAGATGGTGATTACCGGCCTTATCATCGGCCTTGTGGTGCATCAGCTTGGCGTGGCCGTGAACGCCTCCATTGTCATCGGTGCGGCACTGGCACTTTCCTCCACCGCCGTGGCGCTGCAGGTGCTGGCTGAGCGCGGAGAGCAATCCACCCAGGTCGGGCGGCTTTCGCTCGCTACGCTGATATTGCAGGATCTGGCGGTGGTTCCACTGCTCATCATGGTTCCGCTGATGGCGGAGGAGAACGTCAATATCCCGATGATTATCCTTGTGTCACTCGGCAAAACCGTCATCGTGCTGCTGCTGATTCTTATCGTGGGCAGGCAGTTGCTGCGCCCGCTGTTCCGCTCTATCGCCTACCTCCGCAGCCACGAGCTTTTTATCGCCACCACGCTGCTGATTCTGCTCGGCACGGCATTTTTTACCAAGGAAATGGGGCTTTCCTACGCACTGGGGGCGTTCGTCGCCGGGCTGCTCGTGGCGGAAACCGAATACAGCCCGCAGGTGGAAGCCGACATTGAGCCGTTCAAGGGGTTGCTGATGGGGCTGTTCTTCATGTCGGTGGGGATGTCGCTGAACCTGGATATTCTGCTGCATAATCTCGGTTATGTGCTGCTGATGTGCCTGGCACTTATCCTCGTGAAATCGGGGATTATCATGCTGCTGGCACGGGCGTTCGGCTTCCGCCCCGGCTGCTCGGTGCAGACAGGGCTTCTGCTCTCGCAGGGCGGAGAATTTGCATTCGTGCTGTTCACGCTGGGGCTGGCCAGCGGCCTGTTCGACCAGAACCTCGCGCAGACACTGATGGTGGTCATCACCATCACGATGGCACTGACTCCCCTGCTTTCCACATTCGGCAAGAACCTCGCGCGGCGGCTTGATCTCCGCAACCCCGTGCATTTTGAAGATAAGGATCTGGCGCAGGAAACGATGGATCTCGACAGCCACACCGTCGTGCTCGGCTTTGGGAAAACGGGCGAAACCATCTGCCGGCTCCTGCGGGCAAGCGGCATCCGCTTCGTGGCCGTGGATTCCGACCCGAAACACGTGCATCGCGGGCAGAAGGAGGGGTATCCTGTTTATTACGGCAAGCCGGATAAGCTGGATATTCTGCGATCCATCGGCATGGATCGCGCCAATGCCGTGGCGATTACGCTGGATGAAAGAGCACGCACCAACGCCGCTGTTCGGACACTGCGACGCGCCTATCCGGAACTCCCCATCGTAGTGCGCGCGCAGGATCGGAAACACGCCAACGACCTGCGCGATATGGGCGCAACCGTGGCACTGGCGGAACTGTTTGAATCCAGCCTGATGCTCGGCAGTGTGCTGCTCAAAAAATCCGGCATCCCAAGTTACGAGGCCGGGCGCATCGTGGAAGAATTCCGCGCGAGCGAAGACCCCAAATCCCAGGTGCGCTATTTCTTCCGCTCACCGCCGCCCTTTCCCCAGGAAGAACCCGCAAAAAAAGCCTGACCGGGCGCGTATTGAATTTGCATGATACTCATGTTGACTTTTCATCGGGGCAAACCTATAAGCATGGCTCCTTTCCGTTGCGTCGGTAGCTCAGGTGGTTAGAGCGCTGCCCTGATAAGGCAGAGGTCGGAGGTTCAAGTCCTCCTCGACGCACCATTTTCCTTCTACATCCCCCGCACCCGCAACTGGACATCCGCAGCGGATGCGGGTATGACTTGCTGCATCACAGCAAAAATCACGGGGGAAAGTTATGGTGCTTACGGGGAAAAATGCGATTGTCACCGGCTCCACCAGCGGCATCGGGCTGGCGATTGCGCACACGCTTGCCGGGGAAGGCTGCAACATCATGCTGAACGGCATGGGCGATAAAGCAGCCATTGACGCGCTGGTTGCGGAGTTTCCCAGAAAATATGGCATCAAAACGGTTTATTCCGGCGCGGATATGAGCAAGCCCGGCGAAATCCGCCAGATGGCAGCGGATTGCGCCACGGAGATCGGCGGCGCGGATATTGTGGTGAATAACGCGGGCATCCAGTGCGTTTCACCCGTGGAGGAATTCCCCGACGATAAATGGGATGCGGTCATCGCCATCAACCTTTCCGCCGCGTTCCATCTCATCAAGGCCACTGTGCCGGGAATGCGTAAAAATAATTTCGGGCGCATCATCAACATCGCCTCCGCGCACGGGCTGGTGGCCTCGGCAAACAAATCGGCCTACGTCGCCGCCAAGCACGGCATCGTGGGATTGACCAAAACCGTGGCACTGGAAACGGCGGAAAGCGGCATCACCTGCAACGCCATCTGCCCCGGCTGGGTAAACACGCCGCTGGTGCAGAAGCAGATCGAGGCCAAGGCGAAAGAGGGGAATATCAGCATCGCACAGGCCACCGCCAACCTGCTCGGCGAGAAGCAGCCGAACAAAAAATTCATCCAGCCGGAGAGTATCGGCGCGCTGATTGCTTTCCTCTGCGGCGCGCACGGCGAGGCGATGACAGGCGAAATCCTCTCCATTGACGGCGGCTGGACAGCACAGTAACAGCGGAGATAAAAATGGCAAAACCACAGAAAAATATTCTGCGTAAAATCAATCTCGCGCTGCAGGGCGGCGGGTCGCACGGTGCTTACACCTGGGGCGTGCTGGATAGATTGCTGGAAGACGGGCGGCTGGATATTGAAGGCATCAGCGGCACAAGCGCGGGTGCGATCAACGCCGCCGTGATGCTGGATGGTTTCGTCAAGGGCAAAGCCGAGGGCGCGCGGGAGGCACTTCACGCATTCTGGTATCGAGTCAGCGAACTTGGCCAGTTCAGCCCGATGCAGCCCGCGCCCTTCCAGAAACTGCTGCGCCAGTGGAACCTGGACTGGTCGCCCACCTACGCATTCTTTGAGGCGTTCACGCGGCTGCTCTCGCCATATGAAACCAATCCGCTCAACCTCAATCCCCTGCGGGATGTGCTGGAGCAGAGCATTGATTTCCCCCGGCTCCGGGAATCGGAGGAAATGAAAATCTTTGCGACCGCCACCAGCGTCACCACCGGGCAGGCGCGCACCTTCAACCACCATGAAATCACCGCCGACGCGCTGATGGCCTCCGCCTGCCTGCCGTTCATGTTCCAGGCAGTGGAGATTGAGGGCGATCACTACTGGGACGGCGGTTATATGGGCAATCCCTGCATCTGGCCGCTCACCCGCAACTGCACTGCCGACGACATCCTCATCGTGGAAATCAACCCCATCGTGCGGAACCAGAAGCCAACCAGCGGTATGGAAATTATCAACCGCCTGAATGAAATTTCCTTCAACGCCAGCCTGATTTCGGAGATGTACGCCATCCAGTTCATCAACCAGCTCCTTGATGATCATAACATTTCCACGGATAAATACCGCAAGCTGCATATGCACCTGATCTCATCCCACGATGCGATGGTGAAGCTCAATGCCTCCAGCAAACTCAACACAAGCTGGGATTTTCTCTGCCACCTGCACCATCTGGGAAGGGAGGCCGCAGACCGCTGGCTGGAAAAGAATTTTGAGAAGATCGGCGTGGAGTCCAGCGTGGATATTGATGCCGCGTTTCTCGCCCACCGGAAGCATCAGCCGCTGAAAAAAACCGGGAATGCGGTGAGTGTGTAATAAAACTGCCCTGGATTCGTGTATCCGTCATTCCCTGAATTTGCGCAGCAAAAAGGGGAATCCATGCCTGCCGCACATCATTGTTTTGCGCGCAACGCGCGCGG
>JAHFPR010000168.1 GCA_023269645.1 Alphaproteobacteria bacterium
GACTTCCCCGGTTTCCATCTGCTGGCTGTTCAATATCCGGGGGGGTGATCTCGCCCACACCCCGCTGCTGATGGCTTACGCGCTGGTGTTCCACGATGGCGAAGCGGTGCTGTTCACCGATGCACGGAAGATTGACGGAAAAACCAGCGCGCACCTCGGCGATAAGGTGATCGTGATGGATTTTCGGCTGATGAAGGATGCGCTGGCGGGGCTGAAGGACAAGAAAATCCATGTGGATTCCGCACTCACCCCTTACGCGCTGACGGTGATGTTGCATCAGGCGGGCGCGGAAGTTATCCGCAAGGAAGACCCGTGCATCCTGCCGCGCGCCTGCAAGAACATGGTGGAAACCACGGGTGCGCGCGCCGCCCATGTGCGGGATGGCGTGGCACTCTGCCGGTTTTTCTGCTGGCTGGAAAGTGCGCTTGGCAACAAGGAGATCACCGAAGTTTCTATCGCCGAAAAACTTCTGCAATTCCGCCAGATGGGAAAATATTTCCACAGCGCGAGTTTCGATACAATCGCGGGTTTCGGTGCAAACGGAGCTATCGTGCATTACCGTCCGGAGCCTGGGAAATGCGCCACACTGGCGAAGGACAATCTGCTGCTGCTTGATTCCGGTGGGCAATATGCGGATGGAACCACGGATGTCACGCGCACCATCGCGCTCGGCAAGCCCACGGCGGAGCAGAAACGGCATTTCACGCTGGTGCTGAAAGGACATATCGCGCTGGCGCGGGCGGTGTTTCCGGAGGGCACGAACGGCGGCCAGCTCGATGCGCTGGCGCGCGCGCCGCTGTGGCAGGCCGGGCTGGATTACGATCACGGCACGGGGCATGGTGTTGGCAGTTTTCTCAATGTGCATGAGGGGCCGCAGCGCATCGGCAAGCGTGGCTCTGGCGCGGTGCTGCACCCCGGCATGATTATCTCCAATGAGCCGGGCTATTACCGTGAAGGCCATTACGGCATCCGCATTGAGAATCTGGTGGTGGTCGTTCCTTCGGACGCAGGGGAGGACGGGCGGAAATTCCATGCGCTGAGAATTATGACGCTGGTTCCGATGGATCGGAAACTGGTGGATAAATCCCTGCTCTCTGTGGAAGAATTGCGCTGGCTGAACGCTTACCACGTGCGGGTGAAGAAAATACTTTCCCCGCTGCTGGATGCGCCCGCCCGCACCTGGCTTGCCAACGCGACGGAAACATTGTCGGTTCAATCACCATTTATGAAGGGGCTGTCCTAGGTTCTGTTAAGAAATTTTATTAATTGATGTAGGCTCTTCTTTTTTCAGGAGGGTTTTATGGCATATGTACGCAGGTTGAGTGATGCTCAGTGGTTGAAGATTTACGAGTATTTATGCGGATTTTCGAAGATTCATACCAACGATGAGGCAAAGACCCGTCGTTTTGTTGAGGCGGTATTCTGGATTGTTAAAAGCGGTGAGCAATGGCGGCTTCTACCGCAAGAATACGGCGAGTGGAACGCGCTCTACCACCGATTTTCCGATTGGGCGGATCAGGGCGTGTGGTACAAAATGCTCTACTATTTCGCCCGCGATCCCGACATGGAATATATCATGGTGGACTCCACGATTTTACGCGCTCACGCTTGCGCGTCCGGTGCGGTCAAAAAAAACACGGCGACCAGGAAAAACAGGCCTTAGGCCGTTCACGCGGAGGCTTCAGTACCAAAATTCACGGCGTGTGCGATGCCCTCGGAAACCCACTCGGATTTATACTCACCGGCGGCCAGAAAGCCGACTGCTGCCAAGCGATTCCGCTGATCGAAGGGCTGGAATTTCAGGCACTGCTCGCCGATAAAGGCTACGACACCGACGCCATCATCGCGCATATTGAGGCGCAGGGAGCAATTGCAGTGATTCCACCAAAATGCAACCGAATCGTGCACCGCGAATACGACACAGAACTTTACAAAGAACGTCACAAAAGCGAGTGCGCTTTCGGATTCTTGAAACACTACAGAAGGATATTCTCGCGCTTCGATAAAATCGCCGCCAGATTCTCCGCATTCCTCCACTTCGTCGCAGCACTCCAATGGATCAAATAAATTTCTCAACAGAACCTAGGGTGGGTTTATCGTTCAAGGATTAACTCCCTGCCGCCATAGCTGAGATGACGCGAGAAACGTCCTGTTACCCTGACCACCGGATTGACAGGAATCTGGGTTGACCTGCCTTCGTTATAAGCGCGTTCCGCTTCCGTGGGTTCCCACGCTACGCCGAGTTTATCCAGTGCTTGTTGTGCCGCTCCGATAAATCCGTTCTGGTTATAAAGGATAGGTTCGCCCGATAACCGCGACTGGATAGCACGGCCATAGACACCATAGCCCAGACGCACAAGGCTACCTTCCTTGACCAGCTTGCGTAACACGCGCAGCACTTGATCTTCTCCGCCCAAATCCATAAATTCGCGTGACAGGAACACATCATCCCGCTTGCGGGCGATCCGTGCTTCTATTTTATCCTGTAATGTCATCTTGCGCGGCACGGTAAAACCTCGTTACAGAAACCCGACATCTAATAGTATACAAAAACCCGACAGATTGCAAGGAAAATGCCAGTTATATCATAATGGTACAATGAGTTTTATATTTAAGAATAAAGAGTGGATTCAAGGAGGATTCCAAAAGGCTTCTTCCGTGGCTGTATAAGGAAAATCCGTAGGCAGGATTATTACTACCTACGGCGACCGTCCAACAGCCTAAAATACGAATTCGCTTGCTGCTAGCGCGAGGTTTCCGGTTAAGTTCACCGAGAAGGTGCTACCGATGATACCCACGAACGTGTGGGCGGTGGAGCCGCTTCCGGTGTGGGTGATAGCGAGGTTGCCGAAGCCAATGTGGAATGCGGATATATCCATCTTGTCCTGCCCACGGGTGAAATCCTGAATCATATCGCGGCTGGTGGTGGTGGAATCGGCAATTGTTAGGTAGATGAACACATCGTTATGCAGCCCGCCATTCAGCGTATCCGCACCCAAGCCACCTACAAAGCTATCATTGCCGTTCGCGCCGATCAGCTTATCGTTGCCATCCCCGCCAAACAGCATATCCACCCCATCACCCCCATCCAAGGTGTCGTTACCCGCGCCGCCATCGAGCGTATCAAGCCCATTGCCACCAAGCAGGGAGTCGTCCCCGTTCCCGCCGAACAGCAGATCATTATCATCCACACCGTCCAGCGTATCCGCGCCATCACCACCTACAAGCGTATCGTTTCCGGTTTCGCCCACTAGCCTGTCATTGCCTGTGCCGCCGTCTGCGTAGTCGTTCATATCGCGCAACTGCACCACGTCATTGCCGCCGAGGGATGACACCACATCCGCACTCTGGTTGGGCGTGTTGATGGTATTGGCGTTATTCGTGCCTGTGGTGGTGGGGTTGAGATTCACGGTGAGTGCGAACACGTCCGAGGCACTTGCCCCCGCCGTATCCGTTCCGGTGACTTGCACCTGAAGCACACCTGCATCGAGCGGCGAAGGAGTGCCGCTAAAGCTATGCGTTACTGCATTGAAACTGAGCCAAGCGGGAAGTGCCGAACCATCGGCCAGTGTTGCTTTGTAGGTAAGTGTATCCCCTGTATCCACGTCCGCGAAGGTGGTGGACGGCACAACGAAGCTGAACGCCTGTGCGCGATTCGCCGTTTTATCAGGAAGCGCGGTTGCCAGCGTGGGCGCATCATTGGTGTTGTTGATGGTGAGGTTGAAACTGCTGGCGGCTGTTGCCCCCGCCGTATCGGTGGCAGTGACTTTTACGGCAACTGTGCCGACATTCTGGTTCAGTGGAGTGCCGGAGAATACGCCCGTTGTGGCATTGAATACCAGCCACGAAGGGAGAGCCGCGCCATTTGCAAGTTTTGCCGAAAGTGTGAGCGTATCGCCAGCATCCACATCAATGAAGGTGTTTGCGGGAACAGTAAAGCTGAACGCCGCATCCTCGTTCGTGGAGAGGTTGGCAAGGGGTGTTGCCACTGTGGGGGCATCGTTCGTGTTGTTCACGGTAAGTATGAAATTATCCGCAACCGAAAGCCCGCTGGAGTCAGTTGCCGTCACCTTCACGGAAAGATTGCCGACATCCCCATTGGCCGGAGTGCCGGAGAAAATGCCTGTCGCGGTGTTGAACGCAAGCCACGCGGGGAGCGCGGAACCATCGGCCAGCGTCGCGGCGTAGGTGAGTGTATCGTTATCCGCATCCGTGAAGTTAACTTTAATATCGAGCGTGAAGGGGGCATCTTCGTTGGTGGCGGTATTCGCCAACGGCGCAGCAAGCACGGGCGGCACATTGGAGGGCGTCGTCAGCCCCAGGAAATCCGCCGCTGTCACACTGGAAACCACAACATTCCGCAGCGTCACGCTATGGCCGCCGCCGAGATCCACCGTGGTATCCGCCCCCGCCTGCATCAAATGGAGCGCGGCGAAAGTGCGTCCGGCGAAGCTGGGGTCGGTGAGGTCTATTTTATCCGTGCCGGGCGTGAAATCCGTGATCACTTCCGCCATGCCGGGGTCGTTCACGAACACGAAAACATCCGCGCCCGCGCCGCCCGTCAGCGTATCGTTGCCGTGATCGCCGAGGAGGGTATCGTTGCCGTCGCCGCCGAACAGCACATCGTCGCCCGCGCCGGAATTGCCCGAAATCACATCGTCGCCCGCGCCGCCCAGCAGCGTGTCGCCGTAGGTGGCACTGATATTCTGTGTATAGGAGAGATTGATAGAGAGGTCGTTGAATCCACCATCCCCGCCATCTTCCCACTGTATCTGCCCGTTTGCCGCTGTGCGGTAATGCGCCACACCGCCCACGTTCAGGGAAGTATCGCTCAAATAGAGCGGATTGCCCGTGCCGAACTGCCCGCTCAGCAACGCGCCGCCCTTATATGCCGCCCACACGCCAGCCGTCT
>JAHFPR010000169.1 GCA_023269645.1 Alphaproteobacteria bacterium
CATCGCGGCGAGATCCACCACCGCCGGAACGCCGGTGAAATCCTGCATCAGCACACGCGCGGGGCGGAAGGCGATCTCATGCTCCATCGCGCCGCCCGAAGCCCAATCCGCCAGTGCCATGCTATCCTCGCGTGTGACGGTGATGCCGTCCTCAAAGCGCAGCAGGTTTTCCAGCAGCACTTTCAGCGAATAAGGCAGGCGGGAGAGGTCTTTCCCCAGGATTTTTTCCGCCGCCTTCAGGCTGTAATAGCTGTACGCCTTGCTGCCGACTTTCAGTGTCTGCTTCAGTTTTCCGGAAGTGGCGGGAGATTTTTTCGCCTTCGCCGGTGCTCTTTTTTTTGTGGAGGTTTTTACTGCAGCTTTCGCTGTGGATTTTCCGGTTTTTTTCGGTGCGGCAGGTTTTTTGGGCATGGTAAAATTTCCCTTGACGTGAACGAACTCGCGCGAACTATGGCATGATTCTGCCGCGAAAACAATAGATGAACAGCGGGAAAACAATAAAAAACAGAGGGACTTCTATCGCCCGCGGGAGCCATCCGGAAGTTTTTCTGCACGCGCGGAATGCCCAGCTTTCCTGTGGATTCCTGATGCGCGGGTATTTTCCTGTGCAGTATGTATCGCCTGTTGCAGGCGTTCCACCGGAAGTTCGGCCATCGCATCTTCGGTGATGCCGCTCACAAACACGCGGGTGGTGTTCCCTTCGGTTGTTCCATAGCTGCTTGAAACGCCTTCCAACGCCTCCACCAGTGCGGTGCGCAACAGGGTGTGCGGAGGGCGGTGCGCATCCTCAATGGTGATGCTCAGATCGCCATCGTGGGTAAGTAAACCCCCGTTGATTACGGTCTTGATGCGGATATGCTACGGCGCGATGCCGAGTGCTTCGCCCAGTGCCTCGGCGGCGCGTTGCTGTGATGCAGAGGATGGTTCCATGTATGCAGGATACTACGCTTCCGCGTGATTTTACAGCAAAAGAATGGACGAACCGCTTGCAGTACGATAATGCTTAATAGGTTTGGGCAATGAGAGGCTGTGTTTGGCAATATATCAGAAAGTGGGTGTGATGGGCGCGGGCGCGTGGGGCACGGCACTTTCGCTGGCGTTAATGCGCGCCGGGCGCGAGGTGCTGCTGTGGGCGCGTGAGCCGGAGGTGGTGGATTCCATCAACGCGCGGCATGAAAACTTCGCGTTCCTGCCGGGCATCACGCTCGATCCCTCCATCCGCGCCACCGGGGAGATGACGGAAATCATCAGCCGCGATGCACTGTTTATGGTCGCCCCTGCGCAATATACGCGCGCTTTGTGCAAGGAACTCCGTGCCACCGGGCTGCCGCAAACCACGCCGCTGGTCATGTGCAGCAAAGGGGTGGAGCAGGGTTCGCTCGCGCTGATGACGGAGGTGGCGGCGGAGGAGTTGCCGAACAATCCGCTGGCGGTGCTCTCCGGCCCCACTTTTGCGATTGAAGTGGCGCGCGGGCTGCCCGCTTCGGTGACGCTCGCCTCGTTCCGCCATCCGGTGATCCGGCGCGCGCTCAAGCGGGCGATCGAGAGCGAGAATTTCAAGGTATTCCCCAGCAAGGATATTATCGGCGCGGAAATAAGCGGCGCGGTGAAAAACGTGATCGCCATCGCCTGCGGTATCGCCGAGGGCAGCGGCTTAGGCCAGAACGCCAAGGCGGCGCTCATCGTGCGCGGGATGGTGGAGATGCGTCGCATCTGCCGGGCGAAGGGCGGGCGGCGGCGCACGCTTTCGCAGCTTTGCGGCATCGGTGATCTGGTGCTCACTGCGAACTCCCAGACCTCACGCAACTTCTCATTGGGCTATGCGCTGGGGCAGGGCAAAACGCTGGAGGAGATCGTGGCGGCGCGCGTTAGCATCGCCGAGGGCGTGGATTCCTCGGAATCCGTGGTGAAACTCGCGCAGAAACTGAAGGTGGAAGTGCCCATCTGCGAAGCGGTGTACCGCATCGTCCACGGCCACGAAGACATCAAGCGCACGATTGAACGGCTGGTGAGGGAGAGTTGAGGGCAGTGCCCCGCCGCCGGGTGTACTTGTCACCCCGCACTTGTTGCGGGGTTATGTTGAAAGTAGTATAGCCCCGCAACACGTGCGGGGTGACAAACCACAAGTGCGGGGTGACAAACCGGATGCCGTCATGCGACGGCATGACATTTTCTTCTACCCCATCACCCGCATCCCCAGCCGCGCGAACAGCCGCATATCCTCATGCGCGGCGGGGTTGGGGGTGGTGAGGAGTTTTTCGCCGTAGAAAACCGAGTTCGCCCCCGCGAGGAAGCACAGTGCCTGCATCTCGTCGCTCATATCCTCCCGCCCCGCTGAAAGCCGCACATAGGATACCGGCATCAGTATCCGCGCCACGGCGATGGTGCGCACGAAATCGAGGGGGTCGAGGTTTTGTTCGCTCCCTTCAGGGCTTCCTAGCCCTGAAGATGAGCCTGAGGCTTCGCCACTGAAGGTGGCAGGCTTGCTAGCCTGCTTATCATGATGCGTAATGCGCGATGTGCGATCCGCAAGTTTCGTGCCTTCCACCTTCACCAGCAGATTGATCGGTACAGATTCCGGATGCTCCGGAAGATTCGCAAGGGTGAGCAGCATCCCGGCGCGATCATCCACCGATTCGCCCATGCCGAGAATGCCTCCGCAGCACACTTTCATCCCCGCCGCGCGCACGTTTTCCAGCGTATCCAGCCGATCCTGATAGGTGCGGGTGGTGATGATTTCGCCGTAAAATTCTTCCGAAGTATCAATATTATGGTTGTAATAATCCAGCCCCGCATCCTTTAGTGCCAGTGCCTGGGAAGGTTCCAGCATCCCCAGCGTCATGCAGGTTTCCAGGCCGAGCGACTTCACCCCCTCCACCATCGCGGTGAGCGCGGGTATATCGCGCGCTTTCGGCTCACGCCACGCCGCGCCCATGCAGAAACGCGAAGCACCGCTGGCCTTCGCCCGGCGCGCGGCTTCCAGCACCGCCGTGGTATCCATCAGTTTTTCGGCCTTCACGCCGGTGGCATAATGCGCGCTCTGCGGGCAATAGGCGCAATCCTCCGCGCAGCCGCCGGTTTTGATGGAAAGCAGCGTACTCACCTGCACTTCGTTTGCGAGGAAATGCTGGCGGTGCGTGGTTTGCGCGCGGAACAGCAGATCGCTAAACGGCAGCGCGAGCAGGCTCAGGATTTCCTGCTTCGTCCAATCATGGCGGAGGCCAGCGATTTGCGGTTGTTTCTTGAGCGCGGTCGGCATAGTTTCTATCACTGTAGTTCGCCCCCGCTCTGGCCTTCTGGCCTGCGCGATGAGCCTAAGCTCCTTCGGAGCACTGAAGAAACAGGCTTGCTAGCCTGTCACTGTTATCGGGAGCTTTATATAATGGATAAACGGAAAACGCCAGTGCCGGGAACAAGCGCACTGGACGCATGGGCGGAAGCGCGGCTTGCCGAGATGGAGCGGGCAAGCCTCCGCCGTGAAATCCTGGAGGTGGAGCCGCTGGCGGGAATGCGTGTGCGGCGGAACGGGCGCGAACTCCTCAATTTTTCCTCGAACGATTATCTGGGGCTTGCGCAGCATCCGCAGATAAAAAAAGTGGCGGCGGAAGCGGCGGAGCAATACGGTGCGGGGGCGGGTGCTTCGCGGCACGTCACGGGGACACATCCGGTTTATCCGGAGCTGGAAACGGAACTTGCAGCGATGAAACAGGCGGAGGCGGCCTGCGTGTTCGGCAGCGGGTATCTGGCGAATATCGGGGTGATTCCGGCACTGGCTGGCAAGGGCGATCTGGTGGTGATGGACAAGCTCTGCCATGCCTGCATTTACGACGGGGTGAAGCTCTCCGGTGCGGCAGTGGAACGATATTCTCATAATAGTTTAGATAGTTTGAATAATATTCTGAAAGATAGTAATAATTATAATAATTGTATTATCATAACGGAAACCGTTTTTAGCATGGATGGCGACCGCGCGCCGGTGAAGGAATTGCTGGCGATGGCGGAGCGACATAACGCCTGGCTGATGACGGACGACGCGCACGGTTTTGGCGTGGTGGAGCCGGAGGCGCGGGCGCATATCCAGATGGGGACGCTCTCCAAGGCGGTGGGGAGTTATGGCGGCTATGTGTGCGCCTCCCGTCCGGTGATTGAGTACATTAAAAACCGCGCGCGCAGCCTGATGTTCACCACGGCACTGCCGCCTGCGATAGTGGCGGGAGCACTGGCTTCCCTTACGGTGATGCGGGCGGATTCGGAGCGTGGGCGGAAGGCTCTCGGCAACGCGCGGCGGTTTACGGAGATGCTGGGTCTGCCGGAGGCACAGAGTGCCATTGTGCCGATGATTCTGGGGAGTGCGGAAGCGGCACTGGCGGCCTCCCGAAAGCTGGAGGAGGGGGGATTTCTGGTACAGGCCATTCGTCCGCCGACCGTACCCGCGAACACCGCGCGGCTGCGCTTCACCTTCTCCGCGCTGCATTTGGATGAGGATATTGAATCTATGATAAAATACATTAAAGACAATAAGTTGTACTTACAAAGTAATGTAAAAAATGAATCATAGCAAGCAGCGCATCCGGCAGGATTTCGACCGCGCGTCGGCGGGGTATGATGCTCATGCCTCGCTTCAGCAGTGTGCGGCGCGGCAGGTACTTGCGCTGGCGGAAAATCTGTTGCCGGAGGATGCGCGTGTGCTGGATACGGGCGCGGGCACGGGGTTTCTCGCGCGTCATGCGCCGCGTGGATGGCGCATGGTGCAAGTGGATATTGCCGTTGCGATGTGCCGCGCTTCTTCTGCTTTTGCTCCGGCGGCGCAGGCGGATATGGAGGTGCTGCCCTTCCGCGATGCCACGTTTGATGGTATGATCTCCTCGCTGGCACTGCAATGGTCGGAGCATCCCG